>NZ_JAHLEX010000119.1 GCF_023476575.1 Anaplasma phagocytophilum
AAATAAGGAGAATAAAAAAGGCCTAAGGTGTATTGACTGCCATAAGCTTGAAAGTGCTCTTGTTATTTACTATGCACAGAGATTTTGCACGCTGTATGTTGTGCGTCGTAGTCGCATTGCATCAATAAATTGTCGTTGCTACGCGGGAAAGCTGCTTAGCGCTTGACCATTTTTCATACACATTGTACCATCGAAGCGAGTGTGGTGCTCATGAGAGTGTGTAGTGTTACCGCTGGTTTCTCATGTTGTAGTCTTGCTGCCGTTTGATGCAGAAGGAGGAGTAGTCTCGTTTTTTCAAAAGACAATGTGCTGGAGTATCCTTGTGAGCCTTAAGGTTCTTATGGGGTTGTTGTATAAATACCACGTTCGAAGCTGTCGTAGTGTAATTCAGCATATGTTGAGGAAGTTGTTGCTATGAGGTGGATGGTATGGCGAAAAGATTCTTAAACGATACAGAAAAGAAGTTACTATCTCTGCTCAAGGCGGCAATGCAGCATTACAAGCCTCGTACCGGTTTTTTCAGGGCTTTGTTAAATGTCCTACGTTCTGTGGGTGCAGGGAAGCCAGAGGAGACGGCGCATGGTCTATCTGTGTTGGTTACAGAGGATTTTCTTATCGAGATTATTGGTGCTTGCGGTACGCAAGCTATCGCTCCTTCCTTCCTTAACATCATGGCCTTAGCAGATGAGGAGGTGGTAAATCACTACGACCGCCCTGGACGTGCTCAAATGTTTGCAGACATGTTGAGGTATGCGCAAGAGCAAATTCGTGAAGGTAATCTGCTTCAGCATAGGTGGAATGTAGTGACATTTGCATCTTTCGCGGATAATTGCCTCAGAAGAGGGCGCGAGCGTGTCTGTGCGGAGCATCTTCGTCAGGCTTTAGAAATCTTGTATGCACCGGCTAGTTATCGCCTCCTGTCTACAAATTGGTTTTTACTGCGTTTGATTGCTGCAGGGTATGTGAGGCATGCAGTTGATGTAGTAGATTCGGAAAGTGCAGGGCCAACTTCTCCTCTGAGCCCCAAGGAGCGTACGGCTATTAATTCGCTTCTGGGGAATTATGATGGAGAGGCTCTAAGTGAGATGCTTGAGACCGAAAAAGGTGTCATGACGAGTCTCTTTGGTATTGTGTTAGTCAGCACTTACGTTAACGAATTACGGGAGGAGGTAACGCAGGAATTCGCTGCGCATCATCGATTTTTATTCAGGGTACTTGCTGCCTGTTCTGCGCTACTTACCCCGCTGGGTTCCGCTGCTGTTGTTGCGTACTGTGCATCAATGGCATCCTCGATTATTGAGCAGATTACTACTTCTAATGGTCTGGATAGCTTTTGTGCGCTGCAAAGCTATGCGTCACTTATTAATAGCAATGAATCCTCTGGAGGTCTTTCTAACGTCACTTTTCTGAGTAATCTGACCGCTCTTTTCGGTGAGCACAAGTGCAACGAAAGCAGTGAAACTCTTTCTGAGATTTTGAGTAATAGCGGGAATGAGCGCCTTGCAGCAACGAATATGAGTGCGGTGCCGGCGTCTTTCTCTGTGCTTCTGACTATGTATCTCGCTCTGCCGATAATAGCCTTCGGTGGATATGCTGCCCAGTGGGTCAGTAGGAGGATGTCTAGCAGAGGGAGAGAAGGGGGTTTTACTCCCCCTCCTATGTTCTCTATGCTCTCGGCTGCGGTGTGTGCTAAGCTTGGGTTGAATACTTTCTTAACGCTTACCGCGCATCTCTCTCATAAGGCGTTTAGTGCTGCTTTGAACTGGTCGGTTACTAGGCTATACCTGCCTTTGTCGCTGATAGAGCAGCCCAAAAAGATAGGTCTCTTCATGAACTCTGCAATGTCCGCTGCATGGAGTAGTAGGATGTTGCGCTTTGAGCCTAGTAGCCGTGCATGCGCTATTGCTGCAGCGTTGTCTATACCATTTGAATATGCTGGGCATATTGTGGCAAAGCTGCATATAATAGACCCTAGTAAATATGGGACTGCTGTTCCGGTGGCTTGTAGGCAAATCTTAAATTTCACAATTAAGCACGCCAGAGTTGCTGCCTTTTTCGGTGCCATAATTGCTGCTCGTAGGCATATCAGAAACATGCCATACTCCAGGCGGCTCGAACGTATTCTGTGGGCGGATGGCGTAAAAGCTACTACCGCTCCAGCTGCGCTGATACTCTTAGACTTGGCATCCGGTAATGTGTTCATGACTACGGTCGTGTTGACATTAGACTCATTGGTGAGCCTCGTTCCAGATATGGTATGTAGTGCTAACGTAGATATGCTCAATAATGCTGGGAATCAACTGGCTGCGCTTGAGCAGTGGCTTGATGAAAACCTGGATGGAGAGGCGCTGCTGAAGATAGCAATGCTTACTTCATTGCAGAGGCTTCCTGGTAGTACGCATGGTGAGTTGGAAAAGATTCTGGAAGAGTTCTACAATAAGGATTTGGTAGAAGATCACGGTATAGATTTGGTAATAGATGATGACTTTAAGGAAGGTATTACCGAAAGACAGTTATTAGCATGGCAATCCGATGAAACGCCTCGAAGACGGACACGAGGGGGCGGTTGTGCTTATCCATCTGATGGAAGCGAGCTTATTGGTGCTACTTCTAGTGACTACTTTGATCCTCCGGAGGGAGAGAGGAGTGGTGTTACTTTGTACGAGGAGCTTGTACGTGGTATACTAGGACGGTATGGTACGCGTTTCGCAGACGCTCTTGCTGGTAATGGAGACGGTGCGGAAGGGGAATTGCTTTTTAGTGACCTAAGGCTGCAGCTTGATGACGCTGCGGTATCTCATGAAGAACAAAGTGATAGAGAAAGTTCGTCGCAGCGTGGACTTTTCTGTTTAGGCAGTCACGAGGAAGATTTTGATGTTGAGCGCCAAAGTCGGGGCGATGGTCGACCTTTTAGGAGGGGTGATAGAAGTGGTCATGGTGGTGGGGGTGCGGCCTCAGAATCGGGTGCGAGACGTAGTAGGAGATCTGATGGGAAAGAGTCTGCTGATTATACCTTGACAAATAGATG
>NZ_JAHLEX010000012.1 GCF_023476575.1 Anaplasma phagocytophilum
CTCTGTATGGCTGTACTGTACAAATGGGATGGCACTTCGGTAGCATGTATACATGAAAATACTTCAGCTCAAGATCCTAAAAAGTGACCGATAGAAATTACGTTTACATATAAACACTGCGTTATTACTGTATCGTTCTAAGTACTTGTATACATAACGGTGTAAGACTCCATGAAATGGTTATAAAATATGCTCCTCTCCTATAGGATTTGATCATTCTGCCGCAGCACATCCTTACTCTGGTTACAATGAAGCTTAAGAGCCTTAAAATTGTCTACTATATGCGCACTTAGTACTACGTTTTGCACCGAGAAAGTTTATTTATCTGATTGCGTATTTCCAGAGCCTTTTCGAATTCCAGATTCTCTGCATACAGTAGCATTTCTTTCTGCAACTTTACTATGTCCTCTTCCGTAACTGCTGAGCTCTTAGACTTACTGCCCTTTGTACCTTTTACGGTAATCCTATCCTTCAAACTTGTCGCAACAGATTTACTGATACTTTTTGGAGTTATACCGTGTGTTCTATTATAGGATTCTTGTACTGCTCTTCTACGATTTGTCTCATCTATAGCTGCTTTCATAGATTTAGTTACTCTATCTGCATATAGAATAACTCGCCCATTCATATTTCTAGCTGCACGGCCTATAGTCTGCACTAATGAGGTCTCAGAACGCAAAAATCCTTCTTTATCAGCATCTAAAATACACACCAACGCACACTCTGGTATGTCTAACCCCTCACGCAAAAGGTTTACTCCTACAAGAACATCTATTTCTCCTGTGCGCAGTTGAGCAATTATGTCCATTCTCTCGAGGGTTTTAACATCAGAATGTAGATATGCAACCTTAATACCAATTTCTCGCATATACTCAGACAAATTTTCGGCCATCTTCTTGGTCAAAGCAGTCACAAGCACTCTATATCCTTCTGAGATTGTGGCCTGGATTTCGTTTACAACATCCGCTATTTGTCCAGAAGCCTTTTTTACTATACAAATTGGATCAACCAACCCCGTAGGTCTTATCAACTGTTCAACTACAACACCGTCAGTTCTTTCTGTCTCGTATTTTCCAGGTGTTGCAGAAACATACACCAGCGTTGTCTTCCTACTTTCCCACTCTTCAAAAGTGAGAGGACGATTATCTAGAGCAGATGGCAACCTAAATCCATGCGTTATCAGGTTTGCCTTTCTCACCCTATCGCCATTGTACATAGAGCGTATTTGCGGGATTGTGATGTGACTTTCATCAATGAACATCAACGAATCCACTGGTAGATAGTCTAAGAGTGTGTCAGGGGGTTCGCCAGCAGCCTTACCACATAGATACCGGGAGTAGTTCTCTATGCCCTTACAGGTTCCTGTTTCCTTCATCATTTCAATGTCAAATTTTGTGCGCTCTAATATTCTCTCTGCCTCTATTATCTTGTTATTCTTGCGATAGTTCATAACGCATTCTTGCAGTTCATCTTCTATTCTTGACAAAGCCTGCATAAGTGTAGGACGAGGAGTTACATAGTGGCTATTGGGGAAAACTTTCACTTTCTCAAGATTGGCAACTGCTATTCCGAGATTGTTATCTACTTCTTGTATTGATTCTATAACATCCCCAAACATTGAAATACGCCATACATGGTCTTCATGGTGTGAGGGAAAAATGGTAACAATATCTCCCTTGACGCTGAAAGTTCCCCTCTCGCACTGTAAGCCGCTTTTGTATTGCAGTTCCACTAATTTCTCTTTCAACTGGCACAGGTCTATCTGCATACCTACAGCCAGTAGGATTGTCATCTCTGAGTATAGCTCCGGGGACCCTAAACCATATATGCACGATACACTAGCAACAACTATAACATCCCTTCTTTCCAGTATTGACCTGGTTGCAGAATGCCGCAGCATGTCTATTTTCTCGTTTATAAGGGCGTCCTTTTCTATATACACATCACTGTGCGGAATGTACGCCTCTGGCTGGTAGTAGTCATAGTACGATACAAAATATTCAACTGCGTTGTTGGGAAAAAACATGCGCATTTCTTCATAAAGCTGCGCTGCAAGCGTTTTATTATGAGCAACTATTAGCGCAGGACATTGTCTTTTTTCTATGACAGAAGCCATAGTGAATGTTTTTCCCGAACCCGTCACACCTAACAATACCTGCTCCCGGACACCTCGCTCTATACCGTCAGACAGCTTACGAATTGCTTCTGGCTGATCACCTGCTGCATCAAACTCAGAAGTAATTTTAAAATGTCGCATCAAATCACTATCCCGATTGTCCTGGATCGAATACAATGTACCTTATATTGTATAGTAGTGACATATGCAATTGGTAGGTAAGGCTGTGGCCACGTTTTTGTTGTGTGCCCTCTCTATATACTTTGTGATGCCCAATTTTGTGGACTCAAAGTTTTTTGTATCACAAAAAAAAGCCAATCTTGGATTAGATTTGCGGGGCGGTACGTATTTGCTATTAGAAGTTGATTTTCAAGAACATCTCAAGGAACGGTTGTATGGCTTGAGCGATGAGCTTCAGGATTTCCTGCAGAGAGAAAAAATATCCTATGATAAGCTGTACGTGAAAGATCGAACAGTGGTTTTGCATATTAGCGACCCTGCAGATCTTGCTCGCGTTAAAGCATTTAACAAAAATGTAGACTTTGCTGGCACGTCACCGCACCTCCTTATTTCCTTCACAGAATCATATACAAAATCCCTGCTCAAAGGAGTTGTTGATGACTCTACAAATAATATACTACGCAGGCTGGATAAGTCTGGAACGAAAGAGATCACGATAAAAAGCCAAGGGGAAAATAAAATATCATTACAGGTTCCAGGAGTGCACAATGTTGATAATATAAAGTCACTCATAGGTAAAACAGCCAAACTTACTTTTCACCTGCTAGAAGATGTTAAAAACTTGGCTGATATTAATCCATTAACCACACGCCTGTTGTACGATGCATCAGGAAATGCTTTTCCTGTTATGAAGCGTGTGGAAATTAGTGGAGATTCTCTAGTAGATGCAAGCGCTGGGCTCAACAGCGTAGGAAGAGCAGTTGTGTATTTTAAGTTCGATAGTACTGCTACTAAGAAATTCGCTGATATTACCAAACAGCATGCTGGAAAACCGTTTGCCGCTGTTTTGGATAATGTTGTTCTCACTGCCCCCGTAATACGGGAACCGATTCTCGGTGGAAATGGAGAAATCACTGGCAGATTTGACTTGGAAACGGCTAAAGAGTTGTCCATTTTACTTAAGTCGGGAGCACTTCCTGCCCCGTTAAACATTATTGAAGAAAGGGTTGTAGGTCCTAGTTTAGGAGCAAGATCTATAGAGAAAGGTCGACTAGCCACAATATCGTCTATAGTTGTTGTTTCAATTTTCGTTATTATGTCTTACGGAGTATTGGGTCTTTTTGCAGTTATCGGTTTGGTTTTCAATATAGTCTTCGTCCTGCTGGCCATGACCTTCTTGGGCGCCACTCTAACCTTACCTGGTATTGCGGGAATAACCCTAACCGTAGGTATGTCCATAGATGCCAATGTTCTCATTTTCGAGAGAATTAGGGAAGAAATGCGGGCTTCCGGTAAGCTCCGGTTAGCTGTAGAACGGGGCTTTAAAAATGCCATGTCGACTATTTTTGACTCTAACATGACCACGCTGATAGTAGCGATTATCATGCTGGTGTCTGGTAGTACTTCAGTTCAGGGATTTGCTGCAACTTTAGGCATTGGAATACTATGCTCCATGCTTTCAGCAGTGGTCTTAACTAAGGTTTTGATAGACGTTGGTGTGCGTGTGGGCTTGGTGAGTAATTTAGGGCTTAGAATGAACAGTGGTTTTTAGAGGGTGCCATTGATGAGTAGTGACGAAGAAAAAGGAGAAAAAATATTATCGTGTAATGGAGGTGATGGCGATGACACTTTTTCTGGACATCCCAAAGTATACTTCAAGGTTTCTCCCGATGAAGAACGTCCCTGTCCGTATTGCGGAAAAATCCTTAAGTGAAACCTACCCATTCAGTTAATATCACATATTTCATAGATGAAAGATAATCGTGCGATATATACTCGTAACTATAAGGAATATTACGGTGTCGCGGTGATGTTTTGACTAAAGTGGGTATCGCTCTATTACCGTAGGTGTGCTAAGTGGCATTCACCTATGGCGAACGCCATAACTTCACCGAGAAAAAATTATGTGGTCGCTATGAGTGTGACAGGGTAGTACAGGTCTTCGCTAAGAGGAGCTACTCTCATACAGTACAAAAAGGGGATGGCCTATACTACTCCCTGTACAGGCAGTTATCTTTTAAATATAACCGTAGCTAGAGATTAGATGTGCATCTATAGGTAACGTACGTCTAGGTTCAACATCAAATCCCTGTTAAGAACCTGTGTGAATGTGGCAGTGTTACATGAGACTTTTGTATGAATCCTGACTATCGCGTACAGTTGACCGTCCGGAGAGGTTGAGCGAGTCGTGATGCAGTACACCGAATAGTGTATGTCTTTCTAGATCATTGCAGGAGATGGAGTTTACCCATTAAAGGTGAGGGAGTGAATAATATCACTGGTCTATAGATGCTTGATTATGTAATGCACAAAGTAGATTCCTGGAAAAAATACAATTTTCATTGTGAGAGAAATGAGTGTACGCTTAGTGCTGATAGCAGGCAGGATAATACTACTATACATAGGAACTACTCTCTCGATAAAGCACGAAAAGTGTATGAACTCAACTACTGTAATCTAGACTGACGTTTGTCTCTATCATGATAATGGCATGCTATGACCGGACTATAGCTACTTGGTGAGATATACTACAAACAGTAACTTGCGTTCTAGTGTATGGTTTTAGCTTACCTAAAAATTATGCGTACAAGTTATGGGACAGTGCGGTATAGGGTTGCTAAGGGGAACTACTTTCTCGATAAAGTCTGGAGTCCTTCTAGACCGCTACCCGGACTGGCATTTATCTTTTAAATATAGTGTAGACTGACATACAAACTACAGAAACAGTACTACGCAATGCTCTTGTAGAAGGCTTAATACATGCTTGCGTACTTAATATGGCAGGCAAGTTTTGATGCAAAATAAAGCTAAGAACACTGCTGTTTATTATAAAGTAATAGTCTTTTATTTAGAAAAATGATGTAATCTTCTCTGTCATAACCATAAGCACTATTACAAACAAATTCTTTCAGCGTAGAAGTCAGTGAGCCATGTATAGTCACCCACTAACAGCAACCTTCGGCGATCCACGCACCATCACTAAAAAAACTTTTAAAACTCTTCAGAAAGATACACGTGCGCCCAATTCTAACCCAATGTACTGCAATCCAAATCCCACACTTGTTTTCTCTCTTATGCGGTTCACCGAGCTGACATCATCAATCAACCGCTTTAGGGGCACATTATAATATTCCGATCCTAAAACTTTCTGATATGAAGCTCCTATATATGCTACAGCATTCGAGCGGAAATGATAATTTAAACCAAATTTTATCTTGTATGAAAATTGTAAATTGGCATGACCTTTTGTAATACCTATAACGCTTCCACCTATTCCGGCACATGTGTAAGGTGAAATGTTGAGTTTAACCAACTCCGAGCCAGGCAGGTCGTAACACAAATTCAGCGTCGCCGTGGTATTCCTTACAGACATAATCTCTATTACTTCAGCACCCTCAACAGTCAATGCAAGAGCTTTTGTGAAAAGAACGCTTTGCTCGACCATCAGATCTAGTAAATTAAAAAGATTATTGTCCACGTTCTTAGGCAAAACCCCGACAACATGCTTATTTTTATAAGCTCCCCTGTATTCTTCTTCCTGCTCAACCGCTAGCCTTCTCTGTTGAGCATATCCTAGTTCTGATACCATGTATTTTTCTATAGCAACAACATTTTCACGCGAAAGTCTCCCGATTAAAGCAGCGCGATCATATCCCTTCCGCAAGGACACCATTGCTTCGCGTTTTCCTAATACAAAGGGAAAACCACCCCCTTTACGACCCTTTTGTATCCCAGATTTTAGAATTTCAGAACTTTCGTGCGTAAGTTCAATTTCCAACCGCAATGCAGAGAATAAATATCCCGCACTACCCCCGAAAGCAACGTTACCCCTCTGAAATCTAATCTCCGAATAATCCTCTGAACCCCAATAAAAATTTGCAGAGTGCAAATCCTCGCTGAGCACCCGCTCATGAAAGGGAAACAGCCAACGCGTCTCTTCATCATCGATGATTTTAAAATTATGTACCTGGCTCACGGATAGCCCGTATCCCAAGCCCACAAAAAAACCTGACTTGTCATTATCCGCACGCGCAGATGTTACCGCCGTACCAAGTAGCACAAACATAACAGCCATTCTCAGGCATAAAGGCCTAACCATAAACTCCCCTCATTCCCGTAAAGATCAACGACACAATAGAAATATCTATTGCATGATCGAAAAATTGGCTTGAGAGTCGTGTATTATACTTAAAAAAGTATTTAAACTACGGAAAAATCAAAATTGTATTATGATGAAATAGAGAACATTGCAGAATCTACGCCACAAAACAGCTAACTAAAGCTTAATTATATTCAAGAGCACCTAACTTCTTTTCTCCTCAAAGCCATATTGCTCCCACCTAGCAGTGACTTTATCTATAATCTCCTTACTCATCCCAATTTTTACACCCCACTCTCTCTTCGTTTCCGGATAAATCTTATTCGTAGCATCAAAACCCACTTTACTACCTAGACCCGTTTCTGAAGACGCAAAATCCAAATAGTCGATAGGAGCATCCTCGATATACATTATATCTCTAGAAGGATCCATTCTGGTTGAGATAGCCCAGATTACATCCTTCCAATCTCGCACGCATATATCATCGTCTACAACTATCACGAATTTCACGTACATGAACTGACGAAGGAACGACAATACACCCATAACAACCCTACGAGCATGCCCTGGATAGCCCTTCCTAATAGACACTATAGCAACACGGTAAGAACACCCCTCAGGAGGCAACCAGAAATCTACAATCTCAGGATATTGAGAAATCATCATGGGAATTATAATCTCATTAAGCGCTTCTCCTAACACAGAACATTCATCCGGCGGACGGCCAGTGAATGTACTATGGTACATCGGAGAATTCCTCATAGTGACAGCCTTTATCACAAACTTCGGAAACTTTTCCACAGAATTATAGTACCCGGTATGATCTCCATAAGGTCCCTCATCCAAGAACTCACTCGCACTGACGAACCCCTCCAGAACGATCTCTGCATTAGCCGGAACACGCAGCGGAACAGTAACACAATTCACCAATTCCGTCGGTTTCTTACGCAATATTCCAGCAAATTGATACTCGGACAAAGTCTCTGGAACCGGTGTTACAGCGGCTATCGTTGTTGCGGGATCAGTCCCCAACACTACCGCAACAGGAAAGTCACCTTTACCGTCTTTCACCCATCTTGAATACTGCTGTGCTCCCCCTCTATGTCGCAACCACCTCATTATGGCGGTATTTCCACTCACAACCTGAATACGATACACACCCAGGTTGAAATTATCTTCTCGCGCACCAGTAGGACCACGCGTTACAACTATCGGCCACGTTATCAAAGGAGCAACATCCCCAGGCCAACAAGTCTGTATTGGAAACTTACGCAAATCTACATCATCTTCAGCCATTATCACTTCATGACATCTTGCTTTCTTTACCACAGTAGTCCTAGCAGAAACCATATTTCTCAGTAACGGGAACATACCCAGCAAATCACGAAAGCTCTCAGGAGGCGTTGGCATCTTAAGAAAGGCTAGCAACCTACCGATATCACGTAATCCAGAACGCTCTATCCCTAAACCATACGAAACCCGTTCCACCGTACCATACAGATTAACAACTACAGGTACATTCGAACAACCATACTCATTAACCACTTTCTCAAAAACAACAGCGGGGCCACCAGTCTTTACTAGCCGACTATGTATCTCCGTTATTTCTAGCACAGGAGAAACCTTCTCCCCAACGCGCACTAGCTCCCCTCTCTTCTCAAGAAAATCTAAGAAGCCCCTAAGATCCCGAAACGACATACCCTACAGCTCACCAGCAGCATACTAAAACTAACACAAAAGCCCCAGCGCTACCAGAAGCTTGTCTTCGTTTACCAAAAACTACCTACTCAACAAAGAAACTGGATAAATCCTAACACCCAACTCAAAACCAAGGTACGCCACATCCATACGCAACACAGGATCCACAGGAACAACACTCTTCTTAGAAGTAACAAGCTGCCCTCTTATTAAAACATCACGCTCCCTAGGCGCAGGAACTTTACCACTACCACCTAGGTCATGATAATAGAAGCCACAAAACCCCTCAAGGCCCCTACCTAACTTAAAACTGGCACCACCTTTCACTTGATATGCAAAGCTATATATCTCAGCTCTAAACGTACGCAAACGCTCTATACCAAACCCTACACACACATAAGGCTTCACCACAGTCCATTCAACGTCTTTACACAAACTCGCAATACTACCCGCAAGTGATATCCCATCATTACGCAACACCAAAACATCACCGTTTTCTGCGTCTTTATCCACCGCGATGCGCGCCAGTGAGTACCTAAACCTGTCCCCGTACTGGTCACTAAAGAAACCTCTAGATGTATCAAACTTCTCACGGAGAAACTCAAATTCTAGCCTCACACCCTTACCTGAGTAACCTACAACAAAGGCATGACCCACCATATTCTCATCGTAACTATTCGCACTAGCTACCAACGATAAATCATCAAACTTCCTGATATTGACAGGCAAATTACTATTCGCCACTTCCAAAGAAGAAAACCTCTCAAGAGGAGCAACTCTAACCGACGCCCCAAATGCCCCCTGTAACGTGACATCATCTAGAAGAGGTGAAGCAGGCTTGTAAACGCCTCCAAAGTACAAAGATCCCACTTCAGAAACAACATGCAACCCAGAAAAAGCCGCAAGTGGAAAGCACAAAAACAACGATGCTAAAAGAGTACCCACAAACCTCACGAGAGCCCCCAACGCTAAAGAAACCTTCAAGTACGCATTCTAGCGTGTATGTACTACAAGTCAAGCACTTAACTAAGCACTATTTGTGTATCACATTAGCGCACGGGCTCATGTTTAGAGAATATTGCTACCTTCTCTACCTTAATTCTTTGTTTTGGCAACAATACAACCCTACATAGCACTCTAAAAATAGTATCTGAGGCTCATTTCCGCTCCAAGATATGCAATATTCATTTTAGCATGGGCAGAAGTAGGCAAAGGTCTCATCTCATTCGCTGCCTCGGCTGGTATAAATAGTTTGAGTCCACTAAAATCATTAGCATGCAATCGATGATAATATCCTCCTACCGATAACATAATATCTCGCGTAACCAGAAATCCTGCGCCTATTCTACCGTAATACCCGTGGGTTAGCTTCCGTGTTTCTAATAAATCAACAGCGTTTCCAGTCACACCAAAGCATAAGTACGAAATTATAGTATCGGTTACTGCCTTAATATCATAACAGAGACTTAACGCCACAGAAGTCACAGCTAAGCTCTTATTTTTTACCACGACGTAATTATTATTTGAAATAGTTCTCTCTCGCACCAACGCGACGTAAAATGCATCGTCTTCATGAACTGAACCCTTACCTGCCTTAATTTTAAACTCACTGTTCATTCCCTCGACTTCTATTCTGAAGTTATTTATTGAGTAACCAATGCTTCCAGAAAAACCAAAATAATCATTGCTGTAAAATTCCTCTTTATACGCATCGAATGATTTATGTTTTTCGATGTTCACTAGTACATTGCCCTTTATACTCTTTCTGAGAACTGTACCAACATTAGGCACATAAGAATTGCTTTCCTCAACCTCTAAGCTACCAAAATTTGGAACACTACTCTTGTATGTTCCTGCAAAATATAGGCGATTTTTGTACTTAAAATTATCAGTAGATTCATGAGAAAATGCCTGGAATGGTACACATAAAATCACACAAAAAATTACCAATGCCGAAACGCTTTTCCGTCCTACTATCCTCTCTACTAGCTTCATAAATTTACCACCTCAAATTAGCCTGCATCGTATATGAAGCTACGTATAGATTGGTATCTACCGTGCCCCCTAATCTGCAGGACAGCGTTTTTAAGGAATAAACATTAATTAATAACTAATGGAAAGGAAGTAATATATTCCAGAAATATCATGAAAATGATATAGATATTGCTTTAATACATAAAATAACAATGTATTTTATCTTTTATAACTATAACATCCGATTATATAATTTACAGTATTATGAAATTAGGGAGAATTCCCCTTGGTTCAGCAATGCGGATGAAGGTTTGTAATTCTTTGTATAAAATACGAAGAACAGTTCTAGTACCACGCCCATGTAGTTCAACAACGTCGTCCCCTGTAAAACTTCCAGGTTTCGGAAAGTACAGAACCACTGCCTGATCTATTTACTTACCCTTGCTATCGTTTAGGATCTTACTATCTTACTTACAAGAGCTTACAATGCGTTACTCTGGGGCTATTACACCCAACAATCTTGAGTCTTCTAATGGGGAACCTTGGTTCAGATATCATTATACCTGAATTATCCTGTGCTGTTGACGGGGCAAATAAATTATGAATATACGCGTTATATAGAATGTCCTTCCTTATGTAAGGCGCGTGCTTTGTGCTCGTGCATTGCCTTATTATCTAGACTATAATAAGCGCCTGGCACTACCTCTGGTACCTAAATGAAGACTATGAGAAAAATCTTAAAATACGCCCTCTAATGCCTGAGATGCCCAAAATTCCTGACAATGCCGTCATTTGGTACTTTATGTTATAGTAGAAGAGTCAATGATGTTTGCATCTTTTGCACTCTTTGGCTCATCTTTCTTAACTTCTATATTTTTATAAATACTGAGATAGGCATCTTCTAGCATTACTCATGCTGTACTGCGGAACTATTTATCCACAAAAAACTTTACATGTTTCGCATATTAATATTTTGCATATTAAAATTCCTAACTAAGTGCCATGATATGTACCTCATATCACAGATAAGGTATGGTTTATTCTATATTGGCTATTTCCCGCATATCAACTGATTGATTATTCACAGAAAGTATCAACTGTATGGCCTCCTGTGGGAATAGAGACTATTTCTGCGTGGTCCTTGCCATTCATGAACACGGTGACGCTATTACTATCCGGGTGTACCATAACTTGGTCACATCACTATCTCATGATAGACGACATAAAGTCTTCTTTGAGAATGCTTGCTTTTACTATTGCTCTCGGTCTTGTTTTCTCTATATTCCAACTTATAGAGTATCTACATGCTGGCTTTGCTTTTAGCGAAGAAGGGTTAAAGGCTATTTATTCTTCTCAATGCTCAAAAATCTCGATAATGTGCTTAATATCACTAGTGTTATCGCGGCCATAGCACAAAAACTTATCTTTTAAAAATAGGTTAATCTGTGCGTCACAACCATGACTTGTATGTGCGTGGTAATAGCAAAACATTTTTTCTACCAATACCATGACAGCGTTCTGCATGCTGAGGTTTCTACAACGGGAAACATTGGTTGCTGGAGTATATATGAGATCTTGTATGTGGGTACTTTTTGGTGTGTGCAAGGCTAGGAGTATTACGTAGCGATTGGGTAATATCACTGTTTCTGAGAGGGAATTTAAGGCCTTGGAAGATAAGTGTATGTGTAGTGAAGTGGTTCAGGTTGGGTAGGCAATTGCCACGGGAAATGTGCCCCATTATGGGTTGAAGATACGGGTTGGACTTTGTTTAGTTAGGGTTTGATTTATGGAGGATTTCAGTGATGGCAAGCTGTTTTGGGCGAGTATGTATGATCTTGTCGTTAGCTATGCTAATGACAGGTAATAGATCACATGCCGAACAGGATTCTCAAGTTAGTTCTCACCCTAATAGCAAAAGGGATGGTTATTTTTATGCAGGATTGGATTACAGTCCCGCATTAAGCAGGATAAAGGGTTTTAGTATAAAAAGGAGTCATTCAGGGAGCAAAGTAGTATATCCGTACATCAAGGATGGGAAGGGAATAACCTTGAGGTCAAACAAATTCGATTGGAATACTCCTGTTTACACACTGGGGTTTCGTGATAGCAAGATAATGGCTATGGATGGGGCTATCGGATATGGAAAAGGGAAGACGAGAATAGAAGTTGAGATTGGCTATGAGAATTTTAAAGTCAAGGGAAGAAGGGATAATATAGGTAAAGAAGATAATGGCGATGCTATATACCTATTAGCTAATGAACTCGCTTATAGTCTTGCTTCTAATAAAACAAACAAGCTTGCGGCTGCTTTGGCTAAAGTCAGCGGTAAAGACATTGTGAATTTTGCAAACGCATTGCAAGCTTCTTATCCAAAAATTGATGAGAAAATTTGTGGAAAAAAGGTTGTCATAAATCAAAATGCGTCGAATGGGATGGGCGTACAAGAAATGCGAACCAGCGGTAGGGCCGGTAATTGCGATACTGAAGTAGATAAAGTATTGGGTGCTACGCCAAATAAGCGGGGGGATTATGGTCTTGTAGCATCGTTGGGTAAGCAAGGTGAAGAGAAGTGGCCCAATATAAATAATAAAAATTTAAGATGGATCTCATCATCAGCAGAAAAGCAGATAAACTCCTATCAGCGGGACGCATCAGGTACTATTGCAGGAGATCTATCAGGACTAACACCTGAAGAAAAAAACATTGTGGCAGGGTTACTTGCTAAAATTATTGAGGGGGGAGCAGTTATTGAGATCAGAGCAGTTTCTGCTACTTCTTTTATGGTCAATGCTTGTTATGACCTTATGGATGCAGGCCTATTAGTTGTTCCTTATGCCTGTATTGGTTTAGGGGGTACAGTAGTTGGGTTAGTTGATGAGCACGTCACTGCCAAACTTGCCTATAGGTTAAAGGCTGGGTTAAGCTACCAGTTTTCGCCGGTAGTTCATGTACTTGTTGGTGGATTTTACCATCGCGTTATGGGCAATGGGGAGTATAATGATCTACATGTACATCCTCTGGTCGATTATATCAACTCTATAGCTAGAAATAGTGGCACTGCAGTTGCTAATTTCAGTATGAGCTATGTTGGCGGTGAATTTGGTGTTAGGTTTACTTTTTAAGAAGATTGTAAGTTAGTTGTGGCCTTTTATAAGAAGTTAAATTTTATGAGAATCCTTTACCATGGTGTACTGTTTAGGAGTTTAGGTGGTGTTATTATGCCTCTGTTAGTACTAATGGCCAGCTATGGTGCTACGGCAAGGCAAAGAGGTTATTTCTATGTGGGATTAGATTACAGCCCTACATTTATAAACATAAGAAATTTTGGCATAGGAGAAAGTGCCGGAGAAACTAAAGGAATATACCCATACTTGAGAGATGGAGATATAGTCAAGCTGGAGGTTGACAGATTTGATTGGAGGGAACCTGATCCTCGGATTGGGTTTAAGGACAACATGCTTGTAGCTATGGAAGGTAGTGTTGGTTATGGTATTGGTGGTGCCAGGGTTGAGCTTGAGATTGGTTACGAGCGCTTCAAGACTAAGGGTATTAGAGATAGTGGTAGTAAGGAAGATGAAGCATATACAGTATATCTATTAGCTAAGGAGTTAGCTTATGATGTAGTTACTGGGCAGACTGACAGGCTTGCTGCTGCTCTTGCCAAAATAAACGGTAAGGACATTGTTCACTTTGCTAAGGCTCTTAATGATGAGTATCCTGTAATTGATAAGAAAATTTGTCAAGGTATTCCCCGTAATGACCGAGGGTTAACTAATAGCGATAACAAAGCGGGTAATTGTGATACGGGAATAAATACTAAGGATCAGAGTAAAAAGTATACAGGGCCTAATGGATTTGCTGCTTCTTTAGGTAAGAAAGGGTCTGAGAGATGGCCTCTAATTAACAATAAGCACAGGTCTTATGGTGCTCAACGAACTAGTAGTGGTCAAAATATTTATACAACACAAAACTATCAGCGAGATGCTTCAGGTACAGTAGCTAATGATATAAATAAACTTAAAAGGGAAGAAAGAGAAATAGTGGCACATCTCCTCATAAAGACTGTTGAAGGTGCAGAGGTTATTGAGATAAAAGGCATTACTTCGACCTCTTACATTGTTAATGTGTGCTCAGATATCGTTGCTGAAGACTTTGTAGCAGTTCCATATGCCTGCTTAGGTTTAGGAGGTAACGTGATTAAAGTTGTAGAGGGACATAGCACCTTTAAACCCGCATACAAACTGAAGGTGGGGCTAAGCTATCAGCTTTTACAAAAGGTTAATGTATTTGCTGGTGTATTTTACCACAGGGTTTTGGGTGACGAGGAATACTCAGAGCTGCCGGTGAGACACTTGGTTCATTACCACAGTTCCGAGGGCAGATCAAAAAACGCAGCCACTGCTAGTTTTGATATGAGATACACTGGTGCCGAGTTCGGTATACAACTAAGGTTTTAGCGTGCATAGTGCCCTTATGCTAAAGCAATAACACTATAAAGATTCCTCTATTTCCTCAGAAGGGGTGCGTCCATCAGAGCCAAAAACATCGCTGCTACGCATACTTTCCAGTAACTTCGCTCTAATCAACCCTTCTAACTTATTAGAAAGATCAGTATTGTTCTTGAGATAACTTCTAGCTGTTTCCCGTCCTTGTCCAAGCTTAATACCTTCGTGTGAATAATACGAGCCAGCTTTTTCTATAAAGCCAAATCTTACACCCATATCCAGAATTTCCCCAACCTTAGAGATACCTTCACTATACATAATATCAAACTCAGCTTGCTTGAATGGCGGCGCAACCTTATTCTTGACTACTTTTACACGCGCCAAGTGTCCAGTAACATTTTCTTTTTCCTTCAGTGCACTAACCTTACGAATATCAAGACGGATGGAGGTGTAAAACTTCAGCGCACTACCACCTGTAGTAACCTCAGGATTACCATACACAACTCCTATTTTCATACGAATTTGGTTAATAAACACGAGCAAGCAGTTGGCTTTAGAAACTATAGAGGTTAATTTCCTAAGTGCGTGACTCAATAGACGAGCCTGCAAACCCATGTGCTGGTCTCCCATATCCCCTTCAATTTCAGCACGAGGAGTTAAAGCAGCAACAGAATCCACAACAATAACGTCTACCGCACCCGAGTTCACAAGATGCTCAACAATGTGTAAAGCCTGTTCTCCAGTGTCAGGCTGAGATACTATCAAATCTCCCACGGACACCCCCAGCTTTCTCGCGTATAACGTATCCAAAGCGTGTTCGGCATCAATAAAGGCGCAAGCCCCACCGTTCTTCTGTGCCTCGGCAATGACATGAAGAGCCAAGGTAGTCTTTCCGGAGCTTTCAGGGCCAAAAATCTCAATGATTCTCCCCCTAGGAAGCCCCCCAACACCTAGAGCTGCGTCTAGCGCAATAGACCCAGTAGAAACACACTCAACAGCTTCTACAGGGCTATTCTGCAGCCTCATAATAGATCCACGCCCAAAAGCACGTTCAATCTGTCCAATAGCAGCATCAACAGCCCGCTGCTTATCAGAGGGTGAGTCCTTCATTTCAACCATGAGGTATCATAAGAATTTTAACTTCTCAACAATAGACATTGCAGCCAAAAGTGTCAAGATTTGTACAAATAGAAGCGATGCGATTTGCACTATGCAAACACGCCAAAACCCCATCAAGCACTGATAAAAACCTTCTAAACCGAGCAGCAAGAAAATAACAGGAACTGTCACGAAGTAATGATAATGGTAACATAACCAGAAGAAATCAGGAATAACTTGAATTATTGTAGAAAGTAGGATTGAAGTAGAAAAAGGGGAGCTCTTAGCTCCCCTTTAGGTAAGAAACCTTAAAAAGCAAACCTAACACCAAATTCCCCACCAACATAAGCCATGGAGAAGTTGGCAATAGCAGTATCCTTAGTACGGCCAGCAGGACTAGTATCATCTACAAGACGTTGAGCAGGAAGATCATCATAGACACCATCTCCAACAACACGATGGTAGAAGCCCCCAGCAAAAGCGGAGATTTCAGGAGAAAGCTGATAACTCAAGCCAGCCTTTAACCTATAAGCAAGCTTAGGAGTGATGTGACCATCAACAACGCCAACGAAGTTACCACCTAGACCAACACAAGCATAAGGAACAACACCTAAACCTTCACTAAGAAGATCATAACAAGCATTAACCATGACTGAAGTAGAAGAAACCGCCCTAATCTCAACAACTTCACCACCTTCAATAGTTTTAGCAAGCAACCCAGCTACTATGGTTTTTTCTTCAGGAGTGAGTTCCTTTACTAGGTCTTTTGCTACGGCTGTGGCGTTGTCGTTAGTTACGGGTACTGGTTTCTTAGTAGCCTGCGCCGTAGAGGTTGGCCAATTCCTACTTCCGTCTCCTAGAGTCTCACGGACAAAGTCCCTCAAAAACTGCGGTCCTGTACCACCATTAGTGTTCCCTTCGCCAGCACAAAGTGCAGTTGTACTATCCGCGTCTATATCAGATTTTGCAGCATACTTTCCATAATTATTGGATGCTCCGCTCTTAGGCTTCGTCCTACAAACCTTGGTATCGATGATAGGGTGAGAGATTTCAACAGCCTTAGCAAAGTGAACAATGTCCTTACCGTTTATTTTGGCAAGAGCAGCAGCAAGCTTGTCAGTCTGACCAGTAACTACATCATAAGCTAACTCCTTAGCTAGTAGATATACTGTATATGCTTCATTTCTCTAATAATACTTCCATTATCTCTAATACCCTTAGTCTTCCCCTTTGAATAATAAGATTTATTACGGGGACTTATGGTACCCCTAGCGATTCGTAGAAGATTAGGATACTTGTCAATCCACACGTACAGTATTGAGGTTGCTATGAGATTCTATGCCCAACTCCCGCAGGGTGTAATTACCAAAATCTCAGAAAACA
>NZ_JAHLEX010000120.1 GCF_023476575.1 Anaplasma phagocytophilum
ACACTTCGTATAAATAAGTTACACAGCACTCTTTAATTACCTATCCACCTCGGCCATAATACATGGCACCCTCTTGAGCATGCTCATACTATAGCTATAATCTCTTTTCCAGATAAAAAGTGGGCCCCACGCGCCTGTCCACTTATGAGACGCTAGTACCAGTAGATTTAACCACGCAACACATAGTGTAATTTTTGATCTTTGCAAACTCACATCAATGATGCCAACTTCTCTTGCGCTGTTGCCTGGCATGATAATGAGTGGGCTTTTACAACGAAATGTCGTGTTTTACACAAAACATTCATAATGTACACTAAAGCTTCTTATACACTTTCTAAAGAAACACCTTTGCCCTGTTGTCCACGATAAATGCACATAAGTGCAAGAAATACAAATAAAAAGCCTCCTAATATTGCTAAAGCTCCGCCAAACGAAAAACAATGTTTCGCTATCTTCGAAGCAGTATCCGGCAAATAAGTAACCTTACGTAAGGCACCATAACCACCTAATAACTCCAAACCCGTTATGTGAAGTATTTGCCCTATGCTGTAAATACCTAGTTGAGCGTTTCGCCACTTGAGAGATACTTCCCTATAACCCAAACTCGGAAGTATGGTGTATACAAATCCCATAAATGCAGCTGTCATACCCACAACACAGCCGTGATAATGTGCAGGTATCGTCACAGTACCATGTATACTCAAAATCCCCAGTATGCTGCCATAGATGAACATAACCGTTGAATAGAGCAAGTGGCGGTTACTGCTTTGCATTATCGCTCTTGTATTACACAAAGCAAAAAATACCAGAAATAGCGGTATGACCCCTTCTGCAATGCGCATGTGCCAGGTAAAGAATGTCGCCAAAGCGTCAAAATCTGATGGATAGATAACATGCGAAGCCGAAGCTATAAGAATAGATGCAGTATTCAATAGAAACACCGTACCCAGTAAGTATGGATGTGTCATTTTGCAATTTTTCATCTCAAGCAGCAAAACCACAAGAAAAGCCTGACTGAAGACACCCTGTAGCATGTGTCCCGCACCCCAAAATATCTGTTCGTAGAAATATAAACGGTCTGCAGTGCTACTTGTAACAGCATGCGCCGAAGTGAAGCATATAAGAACCGCTGTAAGCATTGCAGATATCCCATATACCCCAGCTGATATAGGAGATGAAGTGAGAGCATTCCTGCGGTAGAGTAGAGGCAAAGTATTTAGTACGACACCCGCAAAAAATAAGGTTAAGCCTACAAAAAAAGTGCTGTTATCTATAACCGGTATGTAGTTACTCTTAATCGGTATAGAATTCTTGCTTATGGCTGATAGCGCTATAAGTACAGTACCCACTGCAGATAATCCCCAGGTATAGCTAAAAAATTTTGTTTTTTCCTGAACGGCCATGCTTATCAATATGGAAGATATAGAACATAGCCATACCAATACTGAAAAGTTAACGTGTATTACCAGAGAGAGGTCAAATATTCTATCTGATTCGGGAATCACAGATTTCAGAAATGGCATCCTGAGAAATACAATCAATATGGATAAAATACCCGATATACCCAAAGCATGAATAGCTACCATCAGCCATCCACGACACAGTTCCTTGTTAGCATTGTTAATCGCAACCATACACAGAGCTATGCGGTAAATGGGTATGGTACAAGTAGCCTAGCTGACATGCAAATAAAAAAGGTGGAAAACATCTAAAATTGCACATCGTACTCATAGAGGCGTTGGGTGTTCAGCAATATAAAGTATTAATAAAAGATGAATAATTAAATATATTTATGCCTATTTGAGAATTTCTAAGATCCATTTTTCAGAGCTAAAGCTTGACATGTAAAGGTTTCTGCTTCTAATCTTCCCCAGTACGTAGTTGGACTGGGATCTGTTACATGTAGAGTACCTCCTTGTGTGCGATGTGGCTCTTCTTAGGGAATAGCTGGAGTTTTTTGTCATGAACGGCGCAATGTGGAGGTGTCGTTCCAGCATCTCAGTTGAAATATCTTGTGGTCGATCTGCGTAATAAGTAGAGTTGACCTCGCTGTGTATGTACAATGGGAGCTCTATGTACATCGTGTTTTTACTACGTGAAGAGTTGGGAACAAGACATAGTTGTCTGATCACCAGCAAAGGGTGTTCTGTGAATTTTTGTAGGGTAGTAGCTTGAGGAAAATCTTTCCTAACTTGTTGACTATTTTTCGGGTACTAGCAATACCTGCAGTTGTGGCAAGCTTCTATATAAATTGCGGGGCGTGTGCGCAGTACGTAACGCTGCTCATTTTTATATTCGCTTGTGTCACAGATTTCTTCGACGGTTATCTAGCTCGCATGTGGGGTGTGCAGTCACGGTTTGGTAGAATATTTGACCCAGCAGCTGATAAACTCATAGTATTGTCTACTTTTGTGATGCTTATTTATACAAATAAAATCACTGGTATTCCCGTATTATTCGTAATAATCATCATGTGCAGGGAAGTGCTTGTATCGTGTATGAGGGAGTTTCTTATAGCAGCCAATATAAGTGTACCTGTAAGTGAAGTTGGGAAGGTGAAGACCGTCATGCAGATGGTTGCGACCGCATTGCTGATTCTTAACTGTGAATTTATTGTACGTTTAGGTGAGACATTTCTGTGTATCGCAGCCATACTATCTCTACATTCCATGTGCTTATATACACGCAACGCTATTATGGAAACGAATAAAAAATAACCTCACCAAAAAAATCTGCGCTGCCTCACCTAGAGTGCAATATGTCCTTCTTTCACAATCCCGTGATTGCTGTAATTCACAGCACACCAGTCGTAAACTTTTCGAACACATATTACAGTACTAAAGACAGCGCCTTAGAAGCCATTTATCACTCCTTTTCTAGTACAAATTCACACAACTATTTGTATGCACACACAAATCACTTGCTCCCCTATACCTCCTAGACAAGCAACACAACATGCCTACTGCATCAAACAGAATCCTGCTGGAAAAACAAAAAATATAAACCCGAAAGC
>NZ_JAHLEX010000121.1 GCF_023476575.1 Anaplasma phagocytophilum
GTGGAGCGTGAAGACAACCTGGGAGGCGTGTGCCTAAATTGGGGTTGCATTCCTACAAAAGCTTTGCTGAAATCTGCACAGTTATATAAAAAGATCCTGTCTGCTAGTTCCTTTGGTATTAAAGTTACGGGAGATGTAGAAGTAGACATTCCGTCGATCGTAGCACACTCTAGGGACGCTGTGGCTAAGCTGAGCTGTGGTGTGTCCACGCTCATGAAAAAGAACGGCGTTAAGCTGTATAAGGGATGCGCGCGTATTGCCGGTGAAGGGGAAATTCATGTCGATAATGATAGAGTAAAGAATACTCTCTCTGCTAAGCATATAATACTTGCTACCGGTGGAAGACCGAGAATTGCTACCAATTTAGATACAAAATTGCTTTGGTCATCCAAAGATGCCATGCTTCCTGAAACGTTGCCTAAATCTCTCTTGATCATTGGTAGTGGCGCAATTGGTATTGAGTTTGCCAGTTTCTACAGCACCCTCGGTAGTAAAGTTACTATTGTAGAAATGCAAGATAGAATTCTGCCATTGGAAGATCGTGACATATCGTTGTCTATGCACGAGATATTGAAAAACCAGGGAGTAGATATATTTACTGCTTGCTCAGTTATGGATCTAGTCCAAAGTGCGTCTTCCATTACAGCTCAGATCGTTAATAGTGGCACAAAAGATACTGTAACTTCTTCATTTGAAAGAGTAATTTGCGCCATAGGTATTGTTCCTAATTCCAGCAACCTGGGCTTGGAAGATACTAAAGTACAACTTGATAAGGGGGGCTTTATCATCACAGATGATATGTGCCAAACATCGGAGCCTGGAATATACGCCATCGGAGATGTGGCAGGACCTCCATGTTTAGCGCATAAAGCTAGTCATGAAGCTGTGATTTGCGTTGAGGGTATTGCTAAAAAAGACGGTCGTATATCGACGGTACCCTCCTCTCTACATAAAAATAATATACCTAGCTGTATTTATTCGATTCCTCAGATTGCTAGCGTGGGATTGACTGAAGATGCCGCTATAGCCCAAGGCTTAGAGATAAAAGTTGGTATCTCACGTGCTAGCTGCAATGGTAAGGCTATTGCCTCGGGGGAATCTGAGGGTTTCGTAAAAGTTATTCTGTGCTCTGAGACCGGAGAACTACTAGGAGCTCACATGCTCGGAAGTGAAGTTACAGAGATGATCAACGGATACCTAGTAGGGCGACAACTTGAAGCTACAGATCTGGATATCGCTCATACCATATTCCCTCACCCTACACTCTCTGAGATGATGCACTCCGCAATACTCTCTGCTTGGAAAGAACCTCTGGATAGCTAATCATACCCAGTCTTTCCAAGTACTAAGACCCCATCGGTGCTGCAGCCTGCAGTATACTCAGTCCTGTGTAGACAATTGACCAACGACACCTCTAAACCCGAGGCTTAGAGATAAAAGTTGGTATCTCACGTGCTAGCTGCAATAGTAAGACTATTGCCTCGGAGGAGTCTAAGGGTTTCGTGAAAGTTATTCTGTGCTCCAAGACCAGAGAACCACTAGGAACTTACTTGATTGAAAGAACCTCTACCTCTAGCGCTAACTAAACTCTCTACTTCTTAAGGTACAAAAACCAAACGATGCTGCAGCCATCGTTACGCCTAATCTTACCTGTATAGATAACTGTTAGCTGTTCATCATTTCAAAAAAGTCGTTGTTGTCCTTCGCCATACTCAGCTTATCTCTCAGAAACTCCATAGCCTCAACTGGCCCCATGGCTGATAGCAGCCTTCTTAGCAACCATACCTTCTTCAGGAGCGCTGATTCTATCAGCATGTCTTCCTTTCTTGTTCCAGACTTAGATATATCTATCGCTGGGTATATTCTCTTATCTGCTATCTTCCGATCAAGTATTATCTCGCAGTTTCCTGTACCCTTGAACTCCTCGAAAATCACTTCATCCATTTTCGATCCTGTCTCTATTAGGGCAGTCGCTATTATTGTTAGCGATCCTCCATTCTCTATATTCCTAGCTGCTCCAAAAAACCTCTTAGGCCTTTGTAGCGCATTAGAATCTACACCACCTGTCAGTACCTTTCCTGATGATGGCATTACCTCGTTATATGCCCTGGCTAATCTTGTGATAGAGTCCAAAAGTATCACTACTTCCTTCTTGTGCTCCACCATCCGCTTAGCTCTTTCTATCACTATCTCTGCCAACTGTACGTGCCTGTATGCAGGTTCATCAAATGTTGAGCTTACAACTTCACCTTTTACAGATCTCAACATGTCTGTAACTTCTTCTGGCCTTTCACCTATCAGAAGCACTATCAATTCCATGTTGGGGTGATTCACTGCTATAGAGTGCGCAATCTGCTGCAAGATCACTGTCTTACCAACCCTCGGAGGCGCGACTATCAGCGCACGCTGCCCCTTTCCTAGTGGCGCTATTATGTCTATAGCACGCATGCTTATATCTTTCTTCTCGCTCCCAGTACCCTTATTACACTCAAGCAATATTCTATCTTCTGGGTATACCGGAATCAGATCGTCAAAGTGCACATACCTCTGTAGCTTGCCTATCTCCGTGTAGTTTATGCTGTATGCTTTAACTAAGGTAAAATACCTTTCCTTATCTCCAGGTGCACGTATCTCTCCACTTACTATGTCACCCGTTCTTAAGTTAAATTTCTTTATCTGACCAGCCGATATGTATATATCGTCGCTACTTGCTGCATAATTTGCTTCCGCTGATCTTAAAAATCCAAAACCATCTGGCAACGTTTCTACTACGCCACCACCTATCGCCACCCCTCCTTCACTGATTACCCTCTTCATCAGCTGGAATATTATCTCTTGCTTCAGCATCCTGCCATTACTGACTACTCCTAGCTCTTCTGCTATTGCCAGTAGCTCCCCTGTGCTTTTTCTCTTCAGCTCACATAGGTTCAGGATTCTTCCTTCTTCGCTGCCACTCCCTGTCGCCTCTTCTGCTACTACAG
>NZ_JAHLEX010000122.1 GCF_023476575.1 Anaplasma phagocytophilum
GCTTATATTGCTCACTAAAAATAACTCTACTTCCCCATAAAGGCATAACGCAATTCTCTAAAGTATACGTACAAGCAAAATCAGAATCACTAGGAGAGCATCATGCATGTGTTGGGGATTCTATACATAGGCCACCTAACTAATTTTTGAAAAAACTGCAGCAAAATTCAAGATGAGCCGGGTGCAGAGTAGAATGCTTGAACAAAAAAAATAAGCATCAATACTCTAAAGCGCTTCTATAGCGCAGACAATACTTCGGGAATTTTACTTATTATGTCTTCAGCAATTAAACCTAATCTGTATTTCTTACCACATTCTCCATGTACCCATACAGCGCAACAAGCAGCATCAAACTCATTCATTCCCGCTGCTATTAACCCCGTAATCATCCCTGCCAATACATCGCCACTACCTATTGTCGCCAACGCACATGGAGCATTGTTATTCACTACAATCCTACCCTCGGGAGAAGCTATGACAGTATCATGTCCCTTTAACACCACAATAGCATTTGAGATTTCTGCCGCTGCTATCGCACGCTCTACAACAGTGCCTTTTAATCCTGGAAAAAGACGCTCGAATTCTCCTTCATGCGGCGTAAGCACCACTCGCTTTTCATTTATACTCTTAAACAAAATATCACTGCAATCCTTAAAAACCGACAAGGCCCCAGCATCTAGCACGTAGCCCCTATTACCACTCTCCAATACATTAAGTACTTTGTTTTTTATAGAAGCGTCTGATAATTCACCGCCAGGCCCTATCAAGACAGCAGTGACTTTTTTATCACTCATAACCTCTTCATAGGATTTATACATCACCGAGAGAAGTGTGCTAGCATATAATGCAACTTCATCCTCCTTGCACGCAACAGCAACTGCTCCAGGGCCAGTTCTCAATGCTGCAAGAGAAGCCAATTTTACAGCCCCTATAGATCTAAACCCCAGAGAACAGATAGCAGCATAACCTCTATTGTACTTATGTGACTTATAGCTTAAGCTCACAATGGATTCCTTCCATAACGCTGGAGAATTAAGGGAGGCTTTAGAATCACATGCTTCTAAACCTATGTCCTTAACGCATACAACACCAGAATGTTGTCTTCCGGGTGATATTACATGTCCGAGCTTCAAGCAAGAAAACGTAACGGTAAGATCAGCCTTGATTGCTGATCCCATTACTTCACCTGTGTCGCTATTTATACCAGTAGGGATATCCACAGATACTACAAATTTACCACTGGCATTTATCTGCTGCACTATAGATGACAAATCCTCTTCCAATGGTCTAGACAATCCGATCCCAAAAATAGAATCTATAATTAAGGGTTCTTCCAGGACAAAACTACCTAGCTCTAATGTAAATCCACTGGGTGTGTTACTTCGATAGCACAGTAGTCTAACAGACCATCCCTTATCACGTAGAAGATTAGCAACAACCACACCATCTTTTCCATTATTTCCCGGCCCGCACAGCACCAATACTGGTGACTTAGGAAAGCGAGATACTAACTCTTGTACTACTGTAGTGCCAGCACGAGAAATCAGTTCCTCCTCTGACATAGAAGAACCCTGTTCACATATTCTAAATTGGTTAACAGAGAGAATTCTATGCACTACGTACACCTAGAAAGACAGCTTAGTGTAAATATAACAAGTTATGCTACAAACTTACATACTCTATCTATAATCTTCCCCTTAGTATAATTTTCTCTCTACTAAGCATGGCTAGACTGAGATATAAATGCAAGCAGTAAACATGTGCATTTCCACATATATCACAATATTAATGGCACTGATAAAGCCTTTGTACTTCGACTATCAGAAATAGTCCTAGCCTTACGTATAGGGTAGGTATCATTCCTGCGAGCTATCCAATCTTGCCTTAATTTATTAGATATTCCTTCAGTTATGTTGATCTTAATAGCACAATCAGTATAAGGACCAGCAGTATCGTAAAGAAGGAAAGGTAGTGAAGAATTTCTAATATTGATTTGGCGCATTCCGACCTTAACATTCGGATATAAAGTGCAATTAATGTATATTTTATTAGATGATGGGTAAATTTCAGAAATATTCATGTGCATTATGATGAAAAATATTCCCGATTAGCATACATTTATGGAGTACATTATACAACATTTCTCCGTAAAGAGGTTTCTGTTATATCTCTCAGGATAAATACATTTTATAATGCACAATGCAGATACTATGTCAGGAGATACAATGTATTAACTACATACTCATGGTGTGAAGGAAAACATGTACTGTAATACCATAAAGTATTATCCTTCCAAGGAGAACATCTAGTACAACGGAGAAGTAACATATGGAAGAGATATTACCCTTGTTACTTACTGTGACTCTCCTGCTGAAAGATGAATTCCCAATATTACACACATACCGGGCTTTATAAGATGCGCTGCATTAGTAGTCCCGCGTTGATCTTGGAGCAAGTAATAGATATCAGAAAGGCACGCCTAATCTCTTCAAGATATCTCTCATAATAAAAGAAGCATGCACGTGCTATGATACTCACTCAAAGTAGTAAGCTATCAGGTAAAAAAGTAGCATATCAGTGTTTTATAATTGAACCGAACAGCACAATTTGTGGTACGAATTTTTAGCATTAGAGAATTCTAATCAAGTTAGAGGTTTTATGATGCTCAGGTGTAGTGTTTATAACGAAGCGACGAAGGCAACTTTGCAACTCGTTAATAATTGTGCCCTGCAAAGATTTATCTATGGGAGATAACAGCGACTAAGTTACCTAGTGTGCGCATTATGATATATACCAGCA
>NZ_JAHLEX010000123.1 GCF_023476575.1 Anaplasma phagocytophilum
GATACACAATCGTTAGCATGCCTTAGCTATAGATGAGCTATCTCCTAAGAAAACTATGTGATCTCTGTCGGGGCTAGTAGATACTAGGCTACAGGGATTTGCACAAGTTCTGCGATTCATGGGATGTATGCGCCAGCGCATTTTTACAGGAAGGTCATTTCTAGACATAACACCTAATGGGCTGCTTTTGCCATCCAGGTAAGACCCCGTATTAAAGCGCTCTGTATATGAGAAGCAGGCGGCAGATAACTTTACGGAGTTAGATTATTAGTGTTGCAAAAAAACAACCTTTTAAGGGTTATAGAGAAGTTGAGAGCGATAACATCATGATGTAGTACGTTGAGCGCTGTGAGCCAGCTATAGCGTTTTTTATCATGAATAAGGTAATATCCTTGCAACAGAGGTATGAGGCTAAGTGTTTTTGATAGAACGAGGGAATCCCTTAAACCGCATGTATGCAGCAATTGTTTATAAAGGTGAACTCATCCAAGCATTTTTATACCTAGAAAGTGTTCTTGAAACCGCAGTACACTTGCATGTCCCGAGTGCCAAGATATAACAAAGAACTCCAAATAATACGTTCCCAACGCAGATACTAATATCTATAGAATGGTACCAAACGCACCACAAAAGAAGAAGTTCTCTACTTAACTAGGCAGGCACACAATCTTTCTAGTATGACTTAGCTATAGATGAGCTATCTCCTAAGAAAACTATGTGATCTCTGTCGGGACTGGTAGATACTAGGCTGACAGGGATTTGCACAAGTTCTTCGATTCTTTGAACATACGCTAGAGCATTTGTAGGAAGATCGTTCTTGGACACAGCGCCTACAGTACTGCTCTGCCATCCAGGTAAGACCTCGAACATTGGCTCTAAAGCGCTCTGTATGTGAGAAGCAGGTGGTAGATAATTATAAAACGATTTACCATGCTTATATCCCACGCATATCTTTATTTCACTCAGGGTGTCCAGAACGTCTAACTTAGTCAAAGCAAGCTCAGTAGCGCCTGATAATAATGCTGCATGGCGAACTAGGGCCGCATCAAACCAGCCGCACCTACGTCTCCGCATGCTCACAGTACCAAATTCTCTGCCTCTCTCGACTATTAAATCGTCTAAATCTCCAGTGAGCTCAGTTATGAACGGGCCATTGCCAACTCTGGTAGTGTATGCCTTGGCAAGTCCAAGCACACGAATACTTCCAGGTGAGCCGACACCACAACCGATTGGAACACAGCCAGCAAGGGTATTACTCGAGGTTACATACGGATACGTTCCGTGATCTATATCAAGCAATGCGCCCTGTGCGCCTTCAAACAGAACGGTCTTGCCTTCAGCGAGTTGTTCGTAAATCATACCCCCGACGTGCTTCATAAACGGCAATACCTTGGGAGCTATGAACAGTATTTCCTCCATAACCTTTTTGCTATGCAATTCATCCTTATTTGTGGCTCTTCTTAGCAGATTATGGTAGGAGAGCAGGAATTCTACTTTCTCACGAAGTGACTTCTCATCTAACAAGTCACAAAGTCTTATTGCACGACGGCCTATTTTGTCCTCATAGCAAGGCCCAATGCCCATACAAGTGGTGCCTATTGCGTGTTGACCACGCAAATTTTCAAGTATAACTTCAGTTTCTCGATGTACGCTGAGCACAAGCGGACATGTCTCAGATAGAGACAAGTTTTCTGGAGTTAACTCAATATTACTTTCCTGTAACTTCTCAATTTCCCTAACAAGAGCATAAGGATCAAGAACTACCCCGTTTCCGATTATGGACTGCTTACCAGGTCGCAGCACGGATGATGGCAGCAAACTCAGCTTATAGACCTTACCTTCTATTACTATAGTATGACCGGCATTGCTTCCACCCTGAAACCTGACTACGGTATCGGCATTTTCGGATAGCCAGTCTACTATTTTGCCTTTTCCTTCATCACCCCACTGTAGCCCAACTACTACTATACTTGGCATCGAACGTCCGTAAAAAACACCAGGTCAAGCTAGCAAAATAAAGAAATAGTGTCAACACTGATCGGAGAGAACCATACCTCTCAGGTATTTTGTCGAGAGTATAAAACCCTCTATGAGTCCGAATTTTGCAAGGGATAATATGGCTTATGATGTTTTTCTTTAAGTTAATCAGGAGCATCGATGTACATCCATGAATTGTATATGTAAAAATATTCACAGAATTCCTCGAAAGCATTTGACTTAGGAACGGCAAGTTTACTTTTCCAATGTTCATAATCACCTGTAAAGAGGCATGGGTGCTTAAAGATCTATTTTGAGACAATCTTATCACCAGTACAAAATAACAAAGCTATTACTTGATTACCGTATTTTATATTGCCCATAGCTGTACGACTTAGGGTACAACTTAGATCTTTGATATAGAAAAAGCAGTATACAAGCTTTCACTGTATTTTCTGACAATTTATAGGGGGATTTGATTTTTACATGGCACTGTGCAGAGTGCGTATAGCAAGCGGTTTGCACAAAATTTCACCATTTTTTCATGACCATGGACTGCATCCCAACCTTTTTTACGGTCCACAAGTCAGACAGTATATTGTTGGTACAACAACCAGTTAGCGTACGTAGATTCTAATAGCAGGTGTGTGCACTGCGAATAACAATGCTGTACACGGTGTGATAAAGTACCCTTTTA
>NZ_JAHLEX010000124.1 GCF_023476575.1 Anaplasma phagocytophilum
TTGCAGAGAAGTGTTGCTATACTTCCTTTTGGTTTAGCGGTTTAGATTTGTTGTGTGGTTAAAGGTTTACATTAGGTTGCTTAGTGTGCTTATAGTACAAAAATTGTCATAGATAGGCATGATGTAGATGCTAGAAGTGCGGCTATGAGTGCTGCGTCTACTTTGCGACAGAAGAGTAGATGCTATTGCTGCCTTTGTAAGGCCCTAGGGGCATGACATATGTATGGGAGAAATGTGAGCACTGGCTTAGATATGTAAAACACTAATACCGCTATCAGCTTTTGAGCGCTAAAGCAGGAATAATATGTATTTCAGGGGTCAAGAACAAGTGAGGTAAGAACTAAGTGTAGCAATGGAAATTTTTCATTCTTTAACTATTCGTGCTAGGATTTACAGATGGAACGGATATAATGCGACAATGGATTTCTCGATTATGGCAATTAGCAGTGTTTAGTAGTAGAGAAATGTGTAATAGCTGAATAGCACTGCGTAAGTCTCTGGATCTAATTTGAAGATAGAAGTGTTTTTAAAAGGTGTTTAGATCTATCATGCTCGAGTTTTTTGATTACTCTGCTTTGAGAATGATGGCCCGTTCTGGAAGCCGTGGAAGTAGTGGGTAGTTTTTTTATAAGCTGTAGTATGTAATTTCGGTTTCTATCTTGGCTTTCTGTTAACCTAGAGTTGCAAAGTATCCTATTATGTGCAATCATGACAGGGTGTATCTCTGTGTTTTGTGCATTAGTTTAACGTACAGGGCCTTTTTTTTGCTATAATCAAAAAGTTAACAGTTCAATTTTTCAGGGTATATCATGGGTCCCGTGGTGCTCCAGGAGTTAGAGAGTAAGAAAATTCAGTTAAAACTGGGTGGTGGGCCATCTAGGATAGAGAAGCAACATAGCAGGGGGAGGCTTACTGCCCGAGAAAGGTTGGACGTTTTTCTCGATAAGGGGTCGTTTCAAGAATACGGAGTATTTGTAGAACATAGGTCGGTAAACTTTGGTATGAGTGAATCCAAAGTTGCTGGTGATGGTGTTGTTACAGGATGCGGTACTGTTTACGGGCAGCGCGTTTGTGTATATTCGCAGGATTTCACTGTATTTGGTGGATCTCTAAGTGAGATGAATGCGAAAAAGATTTGCCACGTCATGGATATGGCAGCGAAGGCGGGAGTGCCCGTAATCGGGATCAACGATTCTGGAGGAGCTAGGATACAGGAAGGAGTAGATTCTTTGGCAGGTTACGGTGAGATTTTTCAGCGTAATGTAGATATGTCAGGTGTTGTGCCGCAGATATCTCTTATCATGGGTTCATGCGCTGGTGGTGCTGTGTATTCTCCTGCACTTACGGATTTTGTATTTATGGTCAGGGGCTCGTGTATGTTTGTTACCGGGCCGGACGTGATTAAGAAGGTCACTTTCGAGGATGTGACTCAGGAGGAGCTTGGTGGTGCTGCGGTGCATACTCGTAAGACAGGGGTTGCAGATTTGGCTTTTGACGATGAAGTGGATGCTCTATGTCAGGTGCGTAAGTTCTTGTCATTTCTTCCCCCGAACAATAGGAGCTCTGTAAGGGTTATGCCAACGTCAGATCCTGTAGATCGTGAAAATGAGTCGCTGAACACGCTGATCCCTAGGAGCAGTACGGTTCCGTATGATATGTGCGAATTGATTGCGAAGGTGTGTGATGAGGGAGTATTTTTTGAGATAAAGCCAGATTTTGCCAAGAATATCATTGTGGGTTTTGGTAGGATAGGTGGTTGTGCGGTTGGTATTATCGCGAATCAACCTGTGCACTTGGCGGGGTGTCTTGACATAGATTCCTCGCGAAAGGCCGCGAGGTTTGTGAGATTTTGTGATGCTTTTAATATTCCGCTAGTGACGCTGATAGATGTCCCAGGGTTCTTACCTGGCGTGTCGCAGGAATATTCTGGAATTATAGATCACGGTGCTAAGTTGTTATATGCATATGCTGAAGCAACAGTACCAAAGGTTAGCGTTATTGTGCGCAAGGCATACGGTGGAGCGTATATAGTGATGAACTCAAGACATCTAAGGGGGGATGTTAATTATGCATGGCCCAGTGCTGAAATAGCAGTTATGGGCTCAGAAGGTGCGGTGGGAATAATATTCCGTAAAGAAAAAGACCAAGAGTACTTAAAGCAACTAATAAGGGAGTACAACGACAAGGTGGTGAATCCGTATGTTGCAGCTTCTCGAGGATTTATAGATGATGTGATCATGCCATCAACTACTAGGTGGCATATATACAATGCATTACATATGCTGCGTGATAAGAGGGTCGATCGTCCATGGCGTAAGCACGACAATCTCCCGCTATAGGGCAGGTAGTGTATTTTATATATAGATGCTTAGAGCAGAGGAAGAGAAGGGGTATGCACTAACTATTCTGATGCTTTGTTGCACTATGATGACAACAAGGTAGTGTACTTTGCGGTTACGTGTGTAATGAGCCTATTAGGTTTATGTGAGAGGGATGTGCTCTCAGTTCAGTCAGCATAAAAACATCTCTGTAAGCACTAGTAGCCTTAAGATTAGGCAAAAATATCTGAGTGGCAGTCTGCTGAACTAAGGTATCACTTATCTGACTTTTACTAGCATCCTCAACACTCTG
>NZ_JAHLEX010000125.1 GCF_023476575.1 Anaplasma phagocytophilum
GAATACTTCTTGCGCACCAAATTTAGACCACAATACATGCTCAGCACATATCTCCCTCTCTGAATCTGCGTAGCACCTAAAAATGATCCTAAGAACAAAGCAATCGTTGTAAATGGGCAGAAGAACTAATTCTGTATTTGAAAAAATCAGCTGCGTTGTCTCAACCCCTTCACTAGGAAATTTCGCTTCCAAGAGCGAGGTATCATACAGTGCAATCAATATTGAATCTGCCTCTTTACAGTAACCCCGCTGCGTGAAATGCTTACTTATTGCCCAACTCTAGCATAGAAACCTTCTTCACCAAAGGTCTACATTCATACAGAGCAGCGACTTCTTAGATGAAAAAATAGAGGGAAAATACTTCAAACTAAACAGTAACTACCTCTGTAGCTCTACAGCCCCAAACCTCGTAAAGCAACAAACAAAAACTAATAGTAAGGCTGATTCTTCTTAATCCGATATCGTAAAGCCTCTTCCCAAACGTCCCCGTTTGCCAGAAGCTTTTCCTTGTTATACATCAACTCTTCCCTTGTCTCCGTAGAGTATTCAAAGTTAGGCCCCTCAACAATAGCATCAACGGGACACGCCTCCTGACAAAACCCGCAGTATATACACTTCGTCATATCTATGTCGTACCTTGTGGTCCTACGGCTACCATCACTCCTTTCTTCCGCTTCTATCGTTATGGCTTGAGCCGGACAAACGGCCTCACAAAGCTTACAAGCTATACACCTCTCTTCTCCATTTTCATACCTACGCAATGCATGCTCACCACGAAACCTAGTACTCAAAGGCCCCTTCTCATGCGGATACCGCAACGTAACTTTAGGCTTAAACATTGCCAGAAACGTCAAAAAGAAACCGCGTACAGTTGCAGACACCAGCCTTACGACCCTTCTCCCAAACTGCACACAATACAACATTTTATCGCACCTTATGTAAGATTCTATCCGTCCTAATCTTGAACGGAAACCAGCCATCACTACCCTGGAAAGAAAGAACAACTACAAGAGCCTTTCCTATAATGTTATCAATTGGGATATTCCCAACTTCTGTTACAAAGCGACTATCCCTAGAATCATCCCTATTATCACCTAGCACGAAAATATGACCCGGCGGCACCTTATATACAGGAGTATTATCCAATGAACTATTTTCACGCTCATCCAATATCTCATATGACTTGCCATTGTACAAAGTCTCGACATACCGACGCACCGCCCTATCTCCGTCTATGAAATCCCCCACGACTTCATAGTGCATCTCCTTTCCATTTATATACAGATGCCCATTTTTAATCTGTACACTATCCCCGGGAAGACCAATTACCCTTTTTATATAACTAATACTCGGATCCGAAGGCAACCTAAATACCACTACATCACCAGCTTTTGGAGGGGTATATAACACCCTCCCCCTAAGAGTCGGAATCCTAGACAAAATTGGCGAGAGAACCGTGGAATAACGCCCGTAACCGTAGCTGTACTTTCCAACAAATAAATAATCACCCACCAAAAGAGTACTCTTCATTGAACCAGATGGTATATGAAAAGGCTCTATAACGAAACTACGGAAGCAACCAACCGCTACTAACGCTACCAACAATACCTTGATTAACTCGACGACAGCGCTCCTCTTTCCCTTCAGCACTGAACCAAGAGGCGCCCTCTTCTCACAACGAAAAACTGTTCCCACAGCCACAACCAAATTTTACACCAGGGTTATTCACCACGAACCTCGACCCATTCATGTCTTCCACATAGTCTATAGTGGAGTTCTTTAGAAACTTCTTAGAATGACGATCAATCAGCAAAATGGGAGCCCCAGAGTCATCCGAAAGCACAAGATCAGACCCTCCCCGCACTTCATCATGCCCTTCTTCATCCCCCTCTTCTTCATCGTCTTCCTCTATGTCAAACTCTGAGTCATCATCACTATCACTTCTATCAATAAGGCCATCTATCATACTCTCAGTGGTGAACTCATACTTAAACCCAGCACAGCCACCACCCTGCACAGATAACCTAAGCAAAGATGGATGTCCTTCTCTTCCTAAGACAGACTTTATTTTATTGACCGCACCACCAGTTATAGTCAACCCATAACCTTCTATACCGTACATATAATAACCCGTCGCTATACAAAGAGATCCTAATTCTACCACGTATTTTAGGCATGTCAAACAAGGCCGTCATCTCGCATTTTTTATCATTTCCTTTATACAAGCTGAAAGCCTATAACATATGAAATACTAGTATAACTTACCAGTGTATCATACATATTAATTAACTTTTTTATAATCTCACACACAATTAGCTATAAACGCTGCTATTAGACAAACGAAAGCGCCAAAAAACTTACTGGCATTATCTTAGTAGGGATTAAAAAATATCAATCAGATTGATATTTTTTAATCCCTTAACTATCGGCTCTCGAAAGGTCTCAAAATAGCACTTAATACAATGCTACCCAACTATTCATAGTACCGCACACTTTTATTGAATAACATCCCTGATACCGGATGCATCACTGCTTCTATCATAATGTAGGTATATGGCACAGTCTATATTTTCTTGTTGATCATACAGGCTTTATTAC
>NZ_JAHLEX010000126.1 GCF_023476575.1 Anaplasma phagocytophilum
GTCCGAAAAAGACTTAAATACGGCAAGAGATGGCTCCTCTAATAACTCGCTAGCGAAAACCAACAAATATTTATCATCTTCATGGAGAATAACTGGAGCACAACGCCGTATTTCATTTACAGCTCGACTCAATAAATTGTTCCCCAAACCAAAAAAATTGCCAATTGGGCCAAACATTTTGAGACTCATGAAATGGTGCGGTTAAGAAGACTTGAACTTCCAAGGCTGATATAGCCACAGCGACCTCAACGCTGCGTGTCTACCATTTCCACCATAACCGCACAGAATATACCTGATCATGATAATGAAAAGGTAAATTACTTGTCAATAAAGTCTGCAGAATAAGCTCCATATAGAAGCCCAAGTTGAATGTACAAGCACCCCTCACATTACTCTGTGTTCTTAGATATCGCAAAGAGCAATCCCTGTACCTTGTCTTCATAAATCTCACAGCGATTCATGTAACTTAAGCGAAATCCTGTTGCCGCTACAGTTTGTGATATGTAGCTGGATGAGTGGCAGAAGAAGTCCCCTTCCTTGATGAACTGATAACCGCTTGAACCAGCTTCTCGTACTAACCCTATCACCATTCCCGTGGAACTAAGAGCCTTACTCACTAAACTGAGTATTTCTTTCAAATCCCCAAAGTAGTGAAGAACTTCTGTCATGATGATTACATCAAACTCCTCCGTATTATCACGCAGAAACTCATGCATACCTATACATACAAGTGCATTATATGCTCGCTTGCCATAGACAAAACACTGCCGCGCTATGTCGAGCATTCTTCTTGATATATCAACCCCGGTTAAGTGACTTCCTATATCACGCATTTTGAGAAATTGGCCGCAGACTCCTGTTCCGCAACCTAAATCTAAAATTCGTATATCTGACAACCTATCATCAAAAAAATTCATCACAAGAGATCGCACATGCTCATGCCCACGGTAATTCTTAGATATAAGCCAATGCTCAACGAAATACTCACTGGTGTAGTTAAAATACTGCTTAACTACATTTTCCGGAACTTCTGTAATTGACTCTGGGCTAAGCACTTTGTTTAAGTAGTAACGCGCCTCCTTATGATTACCATCAAGAGCAAGCGCCTTCTCAAAGCTTACTATAGCACTATTGAAACGCTTAAGTACTAAATGACATCTTCCAATGTTGTAGTGCACTTCAGGTAAACGAGGACGCACCAAGCTAATCAACCAAAAACGCGTTTTGGCATCAGATATGCTCCCACGGTAAAAGTGATATAATCCTAAATCTATATTTGTGGCAAGTAAATTGCCGGTTTTATCTCGTATTGACGAAGTATTTTCCCTGACTGAAAGGCATCCTTGTTTCATCAGTCTAAATATCTCTTCAACGCCAGGAATAGCAGCAGAAATTTTCGATAATATAGACCCCATTCCTCTACTACAACAAGCAAAAATATTCCTCATAGCTTACCATAGTCAAAAAACTTTTGCAGACCCATCTGTACTATCTTAACTGCTTCTTAGGACAAAAACTACCTAGAGGTAACATCTCGGTAGCTGACATGCTAGATACTTTTTGGAGCCACATAATACTCCCTACTACACGGTTACGTACTCCCTCATCATTACTTGTGGAAGAGACGTTACCTTGCGGTAATACAACATGGACATCACGCTCACAAGTAGAAGGAAACACCCTACGATGCATAGTCAACGCTAACCACATAACCACAGCAGCAAAACTTTTGTATCTCGCCACAGAAGCCACAAGACAAGCAAGTATAACTACCTGTAATAACAAAAAAAGAAACATCACTAGGCAGCACAGCATAGAAACAGAAACCCCAACAAACGGTGAGCCCATATTCCATCCTCGTAGCTCATCCTCGTCTACGTAAACCATACATGCGAGTAAAGCAATCCTGCAAGCCTTAATAAAACTACGATAAACCATTAGCAACATTACCGCACTGCTGTACATCAGAAGCATACGCATAATACACAATCCACCACACACTACCACGCAATAATAACTCATTCGTTACGAGTAGTAATCCAAAACTTAGTAGACGAAGCACTTGTCAAGCTCAAGCCTCGACACGGTAGCAGCTCACCATTTACTTTGTATTAACTACTGTTTACGTGGTGCTACTCTTCCTTATAAAGACAAGAACCCCTACCTTGTAGCACAATCGTCACAACTTTTCGAGAGAATACACTCTTATGCTCACAATTTTGAAGAATAATTTCACTTACTTCGTATAGGAGCGTTCTTCCTTGCCAATATGGTCGATCGTTTTTCCCAGTTTGCAGATATTCTCATTGTTCAGAAGATGGCGCGTAAGTTGTAAGCAATCCAAGTTTATAAGCGCACTATCAAACACCGCTTCCATACAAGGTTTTCTCAACAGATTTTCAAGCTATACGTTTTGTGAAGGTGCATATAGTAAGAGCGAAGCACTTTGGGAACTCTTCTACT
>NZ_JAHLEX010000127.1 GCF_023476575.1 Anaplasma phagocytophilum
ATAACGCGTTCCCCAAGAACAATGCTCGGCTTGTTAAATGTACAAACCAAAGCTCTTATATATCCTATACTATAAGGAAATAGTGTATACTATTACCGTAGCACACGCTTTATTTGCTTGAAATATATTATAATATTAATTAATAATACGTATCAGATGTATGCAAATTGAGCATAAGCAGAACTTTCGCGTAGTGGATATAGAGGATACTGCAATCGTAGCGTGTTGTCTATAGGGGTTATGAATGCTGTCCCTACTTATAGTTTGTATTTTCGTGCAGCCGAGATCCTTAAGTTGGTAGAGTGCTGTATCTTTTTCGAGGGAGAGGAAAGTTATGAATGGTCCTTTGCGTTTTCCAAAACTCAAGTATCTACCACTTAGGACCGATACTACAGGTTCTGAGAGCATGGATGTATCACATCTGCACACGGAAGTACTAAGACCGTTGTTCACACCCACGAATGAGACAATAAGTGGAGAAATGCTCGACATGTTGTTTTATCTAAAGTCTGCTAGAGCTTTGCTGAGGCGGTGCATGGAACTGAGTAGAAACGACGACAGCATATGTAGAATGGCAAGTACTAATGCTTTACTGGTGCCTATAATAGGCGATGTCATTAATATGCTGACACAGCACGGTGGAAGAATAGGCCATATGTCTCCTTCCCCTAGATCTACTGTTCGTGCTTTCCATGAGGCTTTACTCAACATTGCATGCTCAACCGACCTGAGGACTATTAGAAGTCCTCAATGTGCCGAATATACAAAATACTTAACTGCTGCTTCTATCTATGTTACGCAAGCCCTACATATATTTCAAGAAGTGCACGAAGAGAAGGTATCGGACAATCAACCAGAAGAGCGATGTTGTGAGCTGAGAAATATCACACGAATGGTACACGTGTGCAGGTATCTTTTAGTGCGTCTATCAGCAATTCAAACTGTGCTGCCGCGTTGGTTATTACGTCTCCTGATAAATGATTTCATATGTACATCTTCGCTCGTCACTCCGAATAAACCCGAACAATACAGAAGTATATCGGTAAGTCACTTAGTTCTACGCATGGCGACAGTAATGTCTCTCATAAAACCAGCACTAGAACAAGTGTCGGAAACACAGAGGAATGAGGCAATAAGATTATACGAATCTACGGCATTAGTATGTAATATCCTCCTCGACAAGTGCCTAGAGAACGTGTCAGATGTAGAGACAGGGAAAAGTCGTGTGGGAAAAATATATGATGAAACAAACCTGCTTATACTGGGTCTAAATGAGAGTATGTCACTTACTCTCACCATAATGCATCATTGGAAAGAGAGCGTAAAGACTGATAAAAAGTTAAGTGACGCTGAAGGGGATTTAGGCATTCTCTCTATTAAGAATAGACTACACGATATGGTGAATTGCATTGCGGGTGGGCTAGAAGAGTTATATGGCACTATTATCAAATCCGCTGGTGATACTAGTAGAGCAATGCCTAATAAGGAAGTAGCAGAAAAAATACAAAGGTCACTTGCAATATTAAAGTTAATGAATCAAGAGCTAAACGATGTATTACCTGAAGACCTGAAAAAAGGAATGGAACTACTGGGGATCAGCTTACAGCGTACATTAGACAGGATATGCAGAGATAGAACCTTATTCGATTGCTGTTGGGATAAGAAAAAATGCCCGTTGCCAGTATTATTAGGTGAACTCCCTCAAAACAGAGATATATATCGCACAGAAGACTGTACCTGTGTATTTGATCTTGAACGCAAAGAAACTCCATCCTCTGCTCAAGGTATTACGCATGCTTTAAAATCTCTGGTAGTAAGCTCATTTCTTAATCTCACGTCTTCGCTTATTCCTATTGGATCGGGACCTCCACAAGGTACGAAAACAGTCAGTGAGCAGCCCGTCAGTAAAAAACTTGAAGTTAGACTCGTGGATCTCCTTGCTGAGCTCGAACAAGGAAATGGTAGACTTCCCACAGATCTGCGGCAGCAGATGCTCGCCAATGCGGATGCGCAGACTGCTTCTTGTAGTCTGGCAAAGTAATTTTGTTCGGTCCATTAGGCGAGTTGATTATTGTTTTGTTTCTGCTGTGCGTCTATTGGGACGTTTTGTAGCATTTGATATACGTGTAATAACGATTCCTGGATTTGCTGCTTAGTATTCTACTTGATAGTTGTAAGGGTATGTTTAGATATGTGCATCAAGTCTACAGTGAGGAACAACTTACCGTATTGTTTTAAAATATCTCACTGACGTCTCACACAACATTATTTATCTAGAATTCACCATAATAGCGCGATTTCCCAATTCTTTACTGCGACAAATTAGTCTCATAAATTTCACAAGTTACAAGAGTGTTTTGGTTCTATATAGCAAGTTTCACGCCATAAATTCGCAGGAGCAAGTTATAGAGAATATTCTTATAGTTGATGACCCGAACGATTTCTACGGAAGTAAGGATAA
>NZ_JAHLEX010000128.1 GCF_023476575.1 Anaplasma phagocytophilum
CATTTCATTGCTATAATGTCATCCTGTTTTGATATATACTCATCTTATGTGTTCAAATCCCTGTTTTTTAGATTCTTGGTTGTGATTCCTATTCCATATTTAAATTCAAGTGCAATACCCATAAGAGAAGTATTCGGAAGCCCTGCGTAGATTTTTCAAAAGAACTCAAATCCCCTGTAAATGGACGTTCAACACGTTGCACGGGATTGCTGAAGTGTGTATAGTATAGTAATGTTGCTGTATGATGTAGGTACTCAGTGTTTGTAACTTGATACTATCCGGATCTTACACTATGTTAAGTACAAACACGTCATCTTATCTGACACAGTGAGCAGTGCATTTATATTCTCTTCTTCGGCCTTAATGCCGATGAAAGAAATTGAACGCGCCTTCTTCCGCGTTTTATACAGCATGCATCACAACAAAGCAGACACTAGCACCGTCACAAGACTCTAGCGTTCAATGCCACCATGAAAAGAACATCCCTATAGTTATTCCAATGTTCTACGGATGCACGTGCAACAATAGCGAGATCATAAGAGGAACGTAGAACATTCCAATCACAGTGCTTATGAGCAAAATCATTGCTGCTCTGTCCGGCTGATAATTGAACATTGAAGCAAGTATTACCCCCGTGCTTGATACTGGTATAATCGCAAGCAGAATGAGTGCCTGGTAAGCCTGAGTGTTGTACCAACCCGGGCCAATTCGATCGAGGAAAATTAGCAGAAGTATCAAAAGAGGCCACGCCACGTATTTTATCAATACTGTCAGTACAATAAGTTTAAAATCTATCGCAAAATCCTTAATATTAGCTATCGCTATGCCCAGCAAAATCGTTCCTAAGACCATATAAGAGTTGGTCATACTGTTCGCTATGCCAAACAAAAACGTGGGTATCGGCACATGAAAGTAATTTAATAAAAAAGCAGCAATAGTCGCATGAAAAGCAGGAAGAAGTATTAGCCTTTTTGCGCACTGACGAGGAGAATATAGTCTTTGTGTTACAATATAAAACCCAAAGCTATTTTCAAAAAACAGCATTCCGATGTAGCACAACAGATATACAGATACAGTTTCCTCATCAAACAACGCTATAGCTACGGGAAGTCCAAAAAAGCCCATACTAGAACTTCCAGAACTAAAAGCTAGCATGTTCCTTGTGTGATCTCTGAAGACGAGTGCGGAGACCTTGTATACCACAAAGGACATTATGCAACAGATCACAAACGTTATGAGAGGTAGCGACGCAAACTCCGGGCTGATTTTGGTTTTTATAATCCCGAAGAATACAACAGAGGGTCCGATAATATAGAACAACAATTTTCCGAGCGTGGAACTGTCAAGCTTGATGAACTTTCCGGCTACAAACCCCAGCAGAATAGTTGTGTACAAAGGAAGGACCTTGGACAGCAAAGTAAAGAACATAACTGAACTTCAAACCCACTAGGACAGCAATTTACGGAGGTACTTTACCACAAGTCAGAATCTTCTCACAACACATTAGTTATAAACTTAAACGCCGAATATAGGCTATAATCCCCTCTTTCTTAAGAAATTTGTGGCATATGACTTAGGAACTCTCAAAGCAGTAGCATCCTGCAGCAAGATATAGGGTATACCATGCGCTTCTACATAAGCAATTGCATCTTCCTTGCTCGCAAAGCACATACGTATTTGTTGTAAGGTTTCTTCCGAACCTATCCACCCCATCAAACTATCAACATACTGTGAGGCTGATGGCTCAAACTCTACATACCAAAGATTACCACGAAACGTGCCAGACTGCATCGCGTTTTTAGCAGGCCGACGCACCAGTGCACAAGAACCATTCTTATTCACTTGAAATCATTCACGAACAGAGTACGATGCATTAAGTGTAACAGGTATTGCCTATATGTCCATTCATATCAGTAGTAAGTTCGAAGAAGCGATGAAAGAACTGGAAAATATAGTGGCAGAGTTGGAGTCTGGTAATGTACCCTTAGAACGAAGTGTAGAGCTTTTCAATAAAGGTAAGGAACTCCATAAATATTGTGATAAAGTAATAAAAGAAATTTCACTACATATTGAATCTGTCGACCCTGATGACAAAGAGTCAAGTGCAAAATTCAGTGATTACTGATAAAGTCTTTGTTTTTCTGCCTAAGTTGTTCTGTACCGGAACAGTAAATAACCGTATGTTGTAGTGAAATTGTTTATATCCTGGACAAAGCAACCTTTTTAACCTTTTACAAGAAGCTGCATATACATAATGTGTAAAAAAGAATCTAAACATGTCACCCTTCTTCCAAAACCGGCTATAACCTATAAAATCAAGGATACACATACAACGAGAAATTCTCAATCGACGACATAACACGCCCTTGTGCAACTACATGCTATCAGGTCCCAGACTTAAAATAGAGGAGCATATGTCCAATGTGTTATATCAACGCACTTCTATTGCCTTAAAC
>NZ_JAHLEX010000129.1 GCF_023476575.1 Anaplasma phagocytophilum
GCATATAGCCTCTGCAATGGTATATAACTGACGATATTCTAACAAATACTCAAGAGCTCAAACCCTGTCTTCCCTCAGTAAAATTTCTTTAATTTTTCTAAAAGTCTATCAAACGAAAAACCTGACTTCTGCCAAAGTGACCACTCCTTATTAGGATATATGTTGACGAAAGATATTCTTAATAACCAGTATCAGCTCTCTTGGCATTCCCAAAGAGTCTAAATCTGCAGCAATATGAGACCAAAACAGTCTATTAATCCCCACACTTATACTGCAAATTTAAACGCGCTACTGTTTTGTTTATGCTCGTGGAGAACAATTTATAACGCGCTCTAACTACATAAAAGATAGTTCAATTATCATGTAAAAAATGTACTGCCCCGCTACTCTGTAAGATGGTAGTATAACTTTCCAAACTTCCGGCCTCACAGTGCTTTTCGTAAAGTTCTATAAAGCATTTAGTTCTGAGTCTTTCCTTTGTTTCGTTAGAAAACAGGATCTCACAACTTATAATACGATTCTCAATTGCAAATTCACGAAGAACAATCTCAGAACGAGAACGCCCTACTATAGCATTGATCTTTATTGTTATATATTTTTCGCCAGATCTCTCTAAAGCATTCACCCATCCAGCTGAGCGTATACTTCTTATATAACTATTTTTATTGCATAGTGTTATCTTGACACTCTTTACATTTTTCAATGGCAAATAGGCACCTGATTCATTCTCTTGAAAGCTCACTACTATCACTTATTAAGACCTCTAAATCTATGTTGGATTGAAAAATGCTCTGCGACAAATGCACAATTTTGTATCGTATATCGGACAATACATACTTCTCTTTACCGGAAAAAAATTCCATACATGTAGATCTAACCTGCTCTGTTATGTTCATAACCTCCTCAAGGCTATTACTCAAGGAACCGCACATGATCATTGCCCGATATACCAATCTATCAAAAGTACAGATTTCTTCTATATAACAAAAATGCAAGTATGCGTATGGTAAAGATGCATTTGTCGGGGCCTGTTCATATATATCACTTAATAGGTCTTTTAAAATAACATCGGAACGTAAGTACTCAACTAAAGTGCTATATAACCTTTTGATACCTGTCATAGCACTAGTTTTAATTCACGAAACGGAAGATACATCTCTTTAAGAAAAGTCATATGCTTTATGTCTACATTACTGCGGTTTTTGTAAGAAATTGCAGTATGATGCAATATCCCATGTCTAACTTGCGCAGGGATTATTTCAGGAGCCAAATACCCTGCATCATAGACTATTTCCACACACACTGAATCTACGCAAGACGAAAGTTCAATACTTGAGCGCAACCTATCAACGTAGTAATTATTGCTCTTGATTGTAACTTTTTCATCCCCAGCACTAATTGTATTTACAGACGTTACAGAAATCAGCGGGCCGAATGGCAAGTATATTTTTTTCGGAACTATCTCACCGCTATAAGATAACTGCCATGTTTGCTGCATTAACGATCTTTCTATATACCACTGTGCATACTCTGTGGAAATCGAGATGAGATTACGTAAAAGCGCATCTTCCTTATTATTGTTTATGCCTAAAAATAACTTAGCATCCTCTAATGAAACCGGAAATTCCTTTGAAGAACTCTTCCTTAGAATTTGAAAAACAGAATTTTCCATCATTTACAAAAAAACCATATCAAGATAAATCTCCTAAAGCTTCTTGAACAATTTGCACAATTACGTCGTCTAGGAACATATTAGAAGTATTGTCGTCTATAAGATTTTTCCCATGTTTTTCACTTATAATTCCAGAAAATTCTCTTGGCAGTAGATCTGCTTGCAATTTTTTGATTAATTCAGGTAATGCTCTTTCTAGCGACCCATAAAGCTGCTCAGAAAATTTACGAAGTATATCGTCTACAGAATTTTGAAACTCTTCTTCTTTTCTTCTCAGAATGGTTTCAAAAATCTTCCCTGAATAATCATATGCTACTTGTAGATTTTCTTTTCTTTCCATATATCATCTAGAATCAACAATAGATAGATGGCATTGTATTTCAGCTGCTTTGCTGACAGGAAGCACAAAGTAAGATGGAAATCTCTTACTGCTATATCCCTATAAACAGAAAATCTAAGATTCGATTATGCCCTTCCATTTTGCATCACTACTTACAAAGCAACTCAGTGAAATTCTGTCATTTGCGTACGAAAGCAGTACATTAACCTAACGTTGAAAAACTCCACTGTTTTACAGTGCAAAAAAAACAGCACGCTATCTAGCAGCGCATCTTAATTAGCGCAACAAAACAAGTCGGAATTACAGGACACAGAGAAAAGTCTAAGGCGCGATGACACCCTTCGAAAAAGACTTCTCCCACCCCATTCATGCTTCACAATATTTCATAGCGCTTTTAGTGGATCAACCGCAGAATA
>NZ_JAHLEX010000013.1:0-14080 GCF_023476575.1 Anaplasma phagocytophilum
CCGATGTGCGAGCGCCAGGTGTAGGAATAGGAATTCGTGGAGTTATATTGAGACTATTGATAACCTCGGTTTCTGTTGTTCTCCTTTTTGGCTTCGTTCATATCATCATTGATGGAGTGTCGATAGGTAATTTCCATATTGCGGGAATCAAGGATATCTTTCAGGGTGCGAGTATATATGCCATTGCAGTTATTCTGGCAATAGTTTATGTCGCAGTCCTTCTTTATAAGCCTGCAAGTACTGTTAAGGATGACGATGATGTATATGGGGATGGATCTGAGAGCGTATGGAGCATCTTTCGACAGGGGTTGCACTATTTTATTCCGGTGGTAATACTGGTATGGTCATTGGTGGTAGAGAGGGTTTCGTCTTCATTAGCATGCTTTTGGACCAACATCTTTCTTATGTACATGTTACTGGTAGATGGTGTTGTTGCAGCGGTGCGTAGACGTGATTTTTCTGGCATAGCGCCTGCATTTGTTGATGCTTTAAAGAAAATATGTGCTGCTATGCTGAATAGCGCAAGAAATATGCTTCCCATAGCGGTTGCTACCGCGACTGCTGGTATAGTTGTTGGAGTTGTAGGCTTAACTGGCTTTGGCTTGGCAATGGGTTCTTTTGTCGATGTTTTGGCAGGCAATAGCGTCTTTATAGCTTTGTTTATCACTGCTGCTATATGCATAGTTTTGGGTATGGGTATGCCCACTACTGGGTGTTATATAATAGTTTCAACGCTGGTTGTTCCCGTTTTGGGAATTATGGCTCATAAGAATGGGCTATCTACGGCTCCAATAGCGTTGCATTTGTTTGTGTTTTACTTTGGTCTTATGGCTGATATAACGCCTCCTGTGGGTATAGCGTCGTATGCTGCAGCGGCTATAGCTAAGGCTAATGCTTTTAAAACGGGGGTGCAGTCGTTTTTGTATAACATCAAGACTATGGTTATCCCGTTCATGTTTGTGTTCAATAATGATCTCATTCTATATGGTGTAGAAAATGTGTGGAGAGCGGCCTTAGCTATAGCGCAGGCTCTGCTTAGTATTATCGTGCTTTCTGCTGGTATGCAGGGGTTTTTCCTAAGACGTAATAGGTTTTATGAATCTATGATCTTGCTCGTTTTGGCATTTGCACTAATGGCTCCTAACTATATTGCTGGGATGATATCTAGTAATCGTACTGATGTCACGTTTGAGCAGAGTACTATGCGTATGGGCAAAGGTGATTCTATTACAGTAAATTTTGATAGGTCCATAGGTGAAAAAGTGAAGAGTGGGTACGTTGTGGTGCCGGTACGTGATGGCTTTGAGGGTAGTGTGTTTAGGATGCTCAAAGACAGGGTAGGGTTGGTAGTAGAGCGTATTGACGGAGCAATGGTGGTGCAGAGTATTTACCAAGGCAGTTACGTTGCGGAAGATATTGAGAGTGGTGATGTAATAACTGGATTGGTTATATCTAGAAAGAATGAAAATGGTGATTATGTGAGCGTAGCGGCCATTTTAATGTTGGTGATGTTAGCATTTTTCCAGGCGCGTACTAGGGATAGCATTGGGCGGTGAAGGGCGTCTATGGTTTTAGACATTACAGTGGTGCTTCTTGCGTTGCTTTTAATGGTTCTGGGTTGTATAAGGGGGTTTGTAAAGGAAGCCTTAGGGATCGCGGGGTTGGTTGCGGTTGTCTTAGTTACTATATCGCACGGTGACTATTTTTCTGAAATATATGGAGCGAGGGTACGTTCTGAGACTCTAGCTGAGGTGTTTTCCAGAATTACTGTATTCATTGGTTCTATGGCCTGTGTAATTCTTGTGAATGGAGTAGTAATTCGAATATTGTCTCCTCTGAGGCACAGTTTATTGGATAGGGTTTCGGGATCTATTTTGGGGATGGCCAAGGGGCTCTTTTTATCGTACTTTCTGTTTTTGGCTATGGAGACCTTTTTGTACATTTTCGCTCCGTACCCCAAGCATGATCTAGACACTCGTATCGAGTTACCTGGCTGGTTTGTTGAGACATATTCGTATAACGTCTTTTCTGTAGCTAGTGAATATGTAGGCAGTGTGGTATCTGATGATACATATGAAAGGATTACTCTGATTGTACGGAGTTTTCTGGATAAAAAGCGTGCCAGTCATAGGCCTGGTAAATACGAATATTCGGATGAAATCTAGATGTTATAGTTCTTGATTGTGTCTTGCTCTGGTATATAATACCTGAGTGATTTTTTTTGTTCATGAGAGGTTTTATAGTGCCTTTTTACGAGTTTGCTTTTATAGCGCAGCAAGGTCTTACACAGTATGAGTTGGAAGGGCTCTCTAAGGGATTGACCGCTTTGTTGGTGAAGATGGGGGCTGAGCTCGTTAAATATGAGTACTGGGGGCTTCTGGATTTTGTATACAGTATCGCCAAGAATAACAAGGGGCATTACTGTATGATGTACGTACGGGCTGAGCCTGCTGCTATGGATGAATTTAAGCGCAAGGTGAAGTTGAACGAGGATGTATTGAGATTTTTGTGTTTGAAGGTGGATAAGGTCCCTGAGGGGCGTTCTGCTATGATGGGTTCAGATCAGGATTAGGAGGTTTTCTGTGTCGCATGGGGGTAAAAGACGTAGTGGAGATGGGGGTTCAGAAGGGAGTTCGTATTCTCCTTTAGTGTACTTGAAGAGGCCGTATTTTAGGAAATCTAGATCGTGTCCTTTGGCGCAGTGTCCTGATGAGGATATAGATTATAAGAATAAGGTCTTGCTTTCGAAGTTCGTCTCTGAGTACGGCAGGATTCTTCCAAGTAGGATAACGTCTGTATCTGCTAGAAAGCAGAAGTTGCTGGCGCGCGCTATTAAGAGAGCTAGATATCTTGCTTTGTTGCCTTATTGCTAAATTAAGTGAAATGTGGGTCTTTGATGTTATCGGTAATTCTTAAGTCTAGCATAAGAGGGCTGGGCAAGGCTGGTGAAGTTGCTAAGGTTAGGCCTGGGTATGCTAGGTATCTTTTGGCAGATGGAAAGGCGATGCGGGCTACGAAGAGAAACGTGGAGCTCTTGGCGGAGAAGCTTGCTGTCATGAAAGAAGAGAGTAGTCAGAAGCTAAGAGAGGCGGAGAAAGTGGCTGAGGCTCTTGCGGGAGAGTGCTTCGTCATGATTAGGCAGGCTTCGGATGATGGGAAGCTCTTTGGTTCTGTTGCTGTGCGAGATGTTGCAAGGTTGCTTGGTGGTCTTGGTTATAATGTGCAGCCTAAGGAAGTGTTCTTCAGTGAGGTAATAAAGCGCATAGGCGAGTACGAGATTAATGTCGAGTTACATGCTGATCTGGTTGCGGTAGTTAAGCTGCATGTTGTGAGAAATGAGGCTGAGGCTGAGCGGACAAGGTTGCAAGTTGCTCGGGATAGGAAAAGTAGAAATGCTGCTGCCGCTTCGGAGGTGCAAGGTGCGCCTGTAGAAGACGGGGGAGATGAGGTTGCGTCTGTTGATGCGGTTGCAGCTGAGGATGGTGGTGTCGATGCTGGCGACGGTACTGCTTAGGTTATTTTGAGGGAATTCGTTTATGGTTGGGTACATTGGGGACATCCATATAAGTGAGAGTGATTCTGAGGTTGCTGAGTGCTTATCTGCTGAGTATAAGCGGCAGAATACATCTCTGCAGATGATAGCCTCGGAGAATTTTGTTAGCCGTGCTGTTCTGCAGGCTCAAGGATCGGTCTTAACTAATAAATATGCGGAGGGGTATCCTGGTAGTAGGTATTACTGTGGTTGTTCTGAGGTAGACGTTGCGGAGACTTTAGCTGTGGAGCGTCTATGTAAGTTATTTGACTGTAAATACGCTAATGTTCAACCTCACTCGGGATCGCAGGCGAATCAGCAAGTATACATGGCGTTGTTGAAGCCTGGAGACACTGTGCTGGGGATGTCGTTAGACTCAGGGGGTCACTTGACACATGGTGCAGGGCCTAATGTATCGGGGAAGTGGTTTAATGCTGTGCCCTATAATGTTAGGCGTGACACAAACCTTCTGGATATGGATGAGATAGAAGAGATTGCTTTGAGGGTGAAGCCTAATTTGATCATAGCAGGAGCTTCATCGTATCCTAGACATATAGACTTCAAGGCCTTTAGGGCTATAGCTGATAAAGTGGGTGCATATTTTCTAGCAGATATAGCGCATTACTCAGGATTAATAGCGGGAGGTCAGTATCCGACGCCGTTTGGTCATGCGCACGTAGTGACTTCAACTACGCATAAGACGTTACGTGGTCCCCGTGGTGGCGTGATAATGACAGATGATGAAGAGATATACAAAAAGATAAGGTCGGCAGTATTTCCTGGTATGCAGGGAGGTGCTCTGATGCATGTAATAGCAGCAAAAGCAGTCGCTTTTCGTGAAGCGATGAGTCCGGATTTTAAGGTATATGTTAGCCGGATTCTTGGTAATTCTCGTGCTTTAGCAGCGGTTTTGGCTGCTGGAGGGTTGGATGTAGTGACTGGGGGAACTGACAGTCATATGGTGGTTGTTGATTTGCGGTCTAAGGGGCTCACTGGCAGGGATGTTTCGTCTTCGTTGGAGAGAGCTGGGATTGTATGTAATAAAAATGCTGTTCCATTCGATACCGAAAAGCCGTGGGTAACGTCTGGCATTAGATTGGGTGCTGCTGCCGAAACTTCTAGAGGATTGGTAGTCAAGGATTTTGAGAAGATAGGGCAACTTGTATTGAAGATTGTAGACTCTATGAGGGCTGGAGCAGATATGTCCGTAGTGGAGTTGGGGGTTCGAGAAGAGGTTGCTGCTCTTGTTAGGGTAGTGCCGTACGATACTTTGGCTTGCTAGGTGTTTTTAGCTGCTGTTGGCGTCGGCTTAAGTATTGTTGGTTTCGTAAGGGGTATGCGCTTGTTTGCCTGATGTTAGTTATCTGCATTTGGATCACGCTACAGCGCGTGTTTGTACGCAGTTGGTTTTAGTTTTTACATAGATTTGTTGTAGCTTATCCGAGAGTGCTTGGGTCATCGAGTTGCTTTGCTAGTAGCAGTAAGGATTTTGCAATCAGGGCATTGTTAATGGTAGATAAAGGTTCGGGTGTTGGTTATCTAGATCTAGCTCGGGGGGCATTGGATTCCTTAATGTCGCTGGTAGAGGAGATGAGCTTGTCTGCGGGGTCTTCGCTTTCTTGTGACAGTAATGGGGATGTTATTGAAATCTCTGATGGGGATTCGGATTATTTGATCAGTTGGCATGCGCCAACCCAGCAGATATGGGTGGCGTCGCCGGTAAGTGGGTCCGTGCGCTTTGTGTATGATGCGGATCAAGGTTTGTGGTGTGATCAGGGGAGTGGACGTGAGTTGTTCACTTTAGTGAGGCAGGAAATTTGCGAGATTTTTTGTTAGGGAAGTAGGTATTAGATGAGGCTGCTTCTTTCCTATATTAAGCCTTATAGGAGGTATTTCTTATCTGCGGCGGCTGTTGTAATGATTAGTTCAGGAGCGATATTGGCTTTTGGGCGTGGTTTGAGTGCTTTAATAGATGATGGCTTGTTCGGCGGAGATACAGGGGCTTGGCCTCTGATTTGGATTTTTTTGCTTACTTCAGTAATTGCTACAGGCTCGTATTTACGTCTTTGGCTCTGTGGAATAGGAGCAGAATTTGTTGTACGGGATTTGAGGTGTCGGTTATATGATAAGATAATTAGTCTATCACCTAGCGTACTTGAGACAACTAGTACTTCATTATTGATGTCGCGTCTTATGGCAGATACTGCGGCATTGCATTCCATTCTAAGCGGTAGTGTTTTGTTTATATTTCGTAACATTACTGTGTTTCTCAGCAGTGTAGGCATGCTGATCTATACAAATTTTCTTTTAACTGTGCGTATTGTTTGGGTAGTACCTTTATTGCTCCTGATAGTTGCTTTTTTGGGCAGGCGAGTTAAACGTGCGGGGGTGTTTTCGCGGATGAGGAAGGACACACTGGCACATTTTAGTGAAGAGACGTGCAGGGGTCTGAAAGTTATTCAGTCTTTGGTGGCTGAGAAAAGGGTTCAGCAGAAATTTTCTTGTTTATTGGAAGAAGTTTCTGATTCTGAGAGTAAATATGTGGTCTTGAGGGCGCTATTAGTCACATTAATAATTGCTTCTGTTGCTGGATCTGTGGGGGTTGTTCTATGGATTGGAATTAAGGCAGTAGCTGAGCATGATATGAGTGGAGGTGCATTGTTGTCATTTGTTTTCTATTCGGCATTGGCGGCTGGTTCAGTCAATGGCTTAGGGGATAATATGCATGATCTTCAGAAAGCAGTAGGGATTTCGGAGGATATTGATGCATTGCTTAATATGCCGTCATCTATAAATGATGCGTTGGAATGTAAGGATGTTTATGAAATTAAGGAATCAGTTGACATAAACGATATAACTTTTGCTTATGCAGGTAAGAAGGAGATTCCTGTTCTCAAGGGAATTAGCCTATCAATGAAGAAAGGAGAAAAAATAGCTATAGTAGGATATTCAGGGAGTGGGAAGAGTACTATAGTCGACCTATTATTGAGGTTCTACGACGTTAGCAGTGGCAGCATCACTATTGACGGAGTAGATATCAGGCAAATCTCCTTGAGAAGCTTGCGGACGCTTTTTTGTGTTGTGTCGCAAAGTCCTATTATATTCTCGGGTACTATTTTGGACAATATAACTTACGGAATCCGTGATTACACTGAACAGGAATTGAATCGTGCTATAGAAGGTGCAAATATAGCAGATTTTATTAATGAGCTACCTAATAAAATTCATACTTTTGTTGGTGAAAAGGGAGTATGCATATCTGAGGGGCAAAAACAGAGAATTGTTGTAGCTCGTACCATACTTCGGCGTCCTGAGGTGCTTATTTTGGATGAGGCAACTTCAGCGCTAGATTCTGATAATGAAGACAAGGTATACAGGGCATTACGTGAGTTAATGCGGGATAAGTTGACAATAACAGTTGCGCATAGGCTCGCTACTATTGTTAATTCTGATAAGATTGTCGTTCTTCATGACGGTATTATACAGGAAGTAGGAACACACGATACGCTAATGCAAGATGATGATAGCCTGTACGCGAGGTTATTTAAACTCCAGTGTAAAGTAGGGGCCAGCAGTATATCAATATAAGCAGTGTGTTTCCTTATAATCTTTAGTATCTTAGGTTACCACACCATAGGGTGAAATGTGTGTCTGTTAAGCTCTTTATAAAAAGCACATTACGTGCGTCAGGTTGGATAATAAGCTCGTAACAGTGCTGGCACTACCAAACGCTTCATATTCCGTAGCCTCATCCACCATCTAGAGCTTCAATCCTTTTATCATCATCTGCTTTATTTTCGCTATCGCCTTAGTAGGATTCAGATCCTTGGGAGAAGTCTTAGTACAATTACGGTATTGGTGGTGCCAGGGTTGAGCTTGAGATTGGTTACGAGTGCTTCAGGGCTAAGGGTATTAGAGATAGTGGTAGTAAGGAAGATGAAGCTGATACAGTATATCTACTAGCTAAGGAGTTAGCTTATGATGTAGTGTCTCTCGTTTACAAATGAGTTTAATATGCGAGGAGACTGAGTAACTACGCTCCTCCGAATATCTAAAAGCAGTCTCTAGGTATGTTTTGTCTCGTAATCTTTCGATTTCATATCTGGTTTATGTATAGGGTTCTCTTAGGTTCTCTTATTAGATAAGGTAAGGACATTGTTCACTTTGCTAAGGCTGTTGAAATCTCTCACCCTATCATCGATACCAAGGTTTGTAGTGGAACTCATGCAAAGATCGAGAGTACTGATACTACAACGACAACTTATGCTGTGGATATAGGATCGACCGATAGTACGAAGACGGCTCAATGCAGTGGTTTTGGGGGCAGTGCGACGGCGAAGGGACTCGTTACTTTTGCTACGAATGTAGGGTTAGTAGAAGGTAAAAACTGGCCTACGGGTAAGGCTGGGAAGAGTAGTGGTGGTCCTGTTCTGGGTGCGCCTAATAGTAATGCCAATGCTATGGCAAAAGACCTAGTAAAGGAACTCACTCCTGAAGAAAAAACCATAGTAGCTGGGTTACTAGCTAAAACTATTGAAGGTGGAGAAGTTGTTGAGATTAGGGCGTTTTCTTCTACTTCAGTTATGGTAAATGCTTGCTGTTATATTTAAGTAAAGGTTTAAGGGTGGTGCTTTACGCTTGTATTGGTCTGGGCGGTAACTTAGTTGGGGCATTATAGTATGACACTTGTACAACTTAAAAGCATCCTCCAAAAACGCAAGACGCTCCGCAGTTGCAGTATCCCTACTATCAACCAACCACCTGTATACCTGTAATAATGCCGCAGGTCCCAAATACTTATCTATAGCATCGTTATGGCTGTTTACTAGATTTGTAGTTATATGTGGCTACGTGATGGATGGGTTTTCTTAATGAAGCATGATTTTTGTTACATATGTATAGGATTGAAAAATACGCCATATATTATGTATAAGGACTTGACTAATATTCCTTAAGTTCTAAACGAGTTCAAAGTTGTGTTGACTCCATAGGGGATTGTGGTAGCCTAAAAGTAGTTCCAGTTAAGTTATCAGTGTGATTGAAGTGTCTAGATCCGCATATGAAGTTGTGGACCATGAGTATGACGTGGTTGTTGTTGGTGCAGGTGGTGCGGGATTGCGCGCTGTAGTGGGTATGACAGCAGCAGGTCTTTCAGTTGCATGCATTACTAAAGTGTTTCCAACACGGAGCCACACTGTTGCTGCGCAAGGTGGTATCAGCGCTGCGTTGGGCAATATAACAGAGGACGATTGGCGATGGCACATGTTCGATACAGTCAAGGGTTCTGATTGGTTGGGGGATCAGGATGCGATTGAGTATATGTGTAAGAACGCGATGCAGTCTGTTATAGAGCTGGAGCATTGTGGGGTGCCTTTCTCTAGGACCAAGGAAGGTAAAATATATCAGCGTCCCTATGGTGGGATGACAACGGAATACGGCAAAGGTAAGCCAGCGGTGCGTACGTGTGCTGCGTCGGATAAAACAGGTCATGCTATATTACATGCTTTGTATCAGCAGTCTTTGAAGTTTGATGCGAAGTTTTTCGTCGAGTACTTCGCGATAGACTTGATAATGAGTGAAGATAATCGGTCGTGTTGTGGGGTATTGGCATGGTCTTTGTGCGATGGTGTTTTACATAGGTTTCGTTCTCATGCAGTAGTTTTGGCTACAGGCGGGTATGGGCGTGTATATTTTTCAGCAACTAGCGCGCATACATGCACTGGAGATGGTGGTGGAATGGCGGTGAGGGCTGGTATTCCGCTTGAGGATATGGAATTTGTGCAGTTTCACCCTACGGGCATATATGGTTCTGGGTGCTTGATGACAGAAGGCTGCCGTGGTGAAGGAGGCTACTTGCTGAATTCTGCCGGAGAGAGATTTATGGAGCGTTATGCTCCGAAGGCAAAGGACTTGGCTTCACGTGATGTTGTAAGTCGTTCAATGACTATGGAGATACGAGAAGGCAGGGGAGTAGGTGAGAAAAAGGATCACATATATTTGTCCATTGTGCATCTAGATCCTAAAGTTATCCATGAGAGGCTTCCTGGTATAAGTGAAACAGCGAAGACGTTTGCTGGTGTTGATGTTACTAAGGAGCCCATACCCGTGATTCCTACGGTTCACTACAACATGGGTGGTATTCCGACTAACTATCATGGAGAGGTTCTATCATTAAATAGCGGTAGTGGTAGTTACGAGGTGGTAGAGGGTTTATTTGCTATAGGGGAAGCAGCTTGTGTATCTGTACATGGTGCGAATCGTTTAGGGTCGAATTCTTTGTTGGATTTGGTGGTATTTGGACGTGCGGCTGCGATTAGGGCGAAAGAGGTTATAAAGCCTGGAGCTTTGCATAGGCCTACTAGGAAGGATTTTGAAGATTGTATAATAGATAGATTTGATCGCATGCGTTACGCTAACGGCGCTACAAGGGTTGCGGAGATACGTGGTCGTATGCAAAATGTGATGCAGGAGCATGCTGCAGTATTCCGTGTCGCCGAAGTGCTTGAGAAGGGTAAAAAGGAGATCAGGAAAGTTGCCGCAATGATGAAAGATATTTCGGTGACTGATAGAAGTATGGTTTGGAACAGCGATCTGGTAGAGGCGTTAGAGCTTGCGAATATGATGCCGCAAGCTGTAGTGACGGTTGATTGTGCAGCAAATCGTAAGGAGAGCAGGGGTGCGCATGCGCGGGAAGATTTTCCAGAGCGTGATGACGAAAATTGGATGAAGCATACTATTGCGTGGTGTAACTGTGATACGTATGAAGTAAAGATAGGCTATAAAGAGGTAGCTACTTATACTTTGACAAATGAAGTAGAGTATTTTCCTCCGCAGAAAAGGGTTTATTAGAAAGGGTTAATAATATGGTGCAGTTTTCTTTGCCAAAAAACTCCAAGATAAACCCGAATGGTAAGGTATATAATGCGGCGGAGGGTGCTAAGCGCACTGGGTGTTTTAAAATATACAGGTGGTCACCTGATGATGGGGAGAATCCAAGGATTGATACCTACTATATAGATTTGGACAAATGTGGGCAGATGGTCCTCGATGCGCTCATTAAAGTTAAGAATGAGTGTGACTCAACTTTGACTTTCCGGAGGTCATGTCGTGAGGGGATATGTGGGTCGTGTGCGATGAATATAGATGGTACGAACACGCTGGCATGTACGAAGTATATTTCTGATATTAAGGGTGATATCAAAATATTCCCATTGCCGCATATGAATGTTATCAAAGATTTGGTGCCAGATTTAGGTAATTTTTATAAGCAGTATAAGTCTATAAGTCCTTGGTTGAAGTCTGATGGTGCGAGGTCTGATAAGGAGGAGCATCTTCAGAGTATTGAGGACAGGAGTAAGTTGGACAAGGTATACGATTGCATTTTGTGTGCGTGTTGTAGTACAAGTTGTCCAAGTTATTGGTGGAATCCAGATAAGTATTTAGGGCCTGCGGCGTTATTGCAGGTATACAGGTGGTTAGTTGATAGTAGGGATACAGCAACTGAGGAGCGACTTGCGTTTTTAGAGGATGCCTTTAAGTTATACAGATGTCATACTATCATGAATTGTACTAAGACTTGTCCCAAGGATCTGAATCCTGCTAAGGCGATAGCGAAAATAAAGCAGATGATGATAAAAGGATTGGAGCTCTAGATGGTAGGTGAGGCTACAGAATATACGAAGCGCTTGGTAGTGCCAGCACTTGAAAATGTGTTATATCAGGAACATAGGGTGTTAGATCATGGTTTTGTGCGGGTTATTGACTACATGGTGGATTGTGGTAGCCTAAAAGTAGTTCCAGTTATGTTATAGTGTGACTGAAGTGTCTAGATCCGCATACGAAGTTGTGGACCATGAGTATGACGTGGTTGTTGTTGGTGCGGGTGGTGCGGGATTGCGCGCTGTAGTGGGTATGACAGCAGCAGGTCTTTCAGTTGCATGCACTACTAAAGTGTTTCCAACACGGAGCCACACTGTTGCTGCGCAAGGTGGTATCAGCGCTGCGTTGGGCAATATAACAGAGGACGATTGGCGATGGCACATGTTCGATACAGTCAAGGGTTCTGATTGGTTGGGGGATCAGGATGCGATTGAGTATATGTGTAAGAACGCGATGCAGTCTGTTATAGAGCTGGAGCATTGTGGGGTGCCTTTCTCTAGGACCAAGGAAGGTAAAATATATCAGCGTCCCTATGGTGGGATGACAACGGAATACGGCAAAGGTAAGCCAGCGGTGCGTACGTGTGCTGCGTCGGATAAAACAGGTCATGCTATATTACATGCTTTGTATCAGCAGTCTTTGAAGTTTGATGCGAAGTTTTTCGTCGAGTACTTCGCGATAGACTTGATAATGAGTGAAGATAATCGGTCGTGTTGTGGGGTATTGGCATGGTCTTTGTGCGATGGTGTTTTACATAGGTTTCGTTCTCATGCAGTAGTTTTGGCTACAGGCGGGTATGGGCGTGTATATTTTTCAGCAACTAGCGCGCATACATGCACTGGAGATGGTGGTGGAATGGCGGTGAGGGCTGGTATTCCGCTTGAGGATATGGAATTTGTGCAGTTTCACCCTACGGGCATATATGGTTCTGGGTGCTTGATGACAGAAGGCTGCCGTGGTGAAGGAGGCTACTTGCTGAATTCTGCCGGAGAGAGATTTATGGAGCGTTATGCTCCGAAGGCAAAGGACTTGGCTTCACGTGATGTTGTAAGTCGTTCAATGACTATGGAGATACGAGAAGGCAGGGGAGTAGGTGAGAAAAAGGATCACATATATTTGTCCATTGTGCATCTAGATCCTAAAGTTATCCATGAGAGGCTTCCTGGTATAAGTGAAACAGCGAAGACGTTTGCTGGTGTTGATGTTACTAAGGAGCCCATACCCGTGATTCCTACGGTTCACTACAACATGGGTGGTATTCCGACTAACTATCATGGAGAGGTTCTATCATTAAATAGCGGTAGTGGTAGTTACGAGGTGGTAGAGGGTTTATTTGCTATAGGGGAAGCAGCTTGTGTATCTGTACATGGTGCGAATCGTTTAGGGTCGAATTCTTTGTTGGATTTGGTGGTATTTGGACGTGCGGCTGCGATTAGGGCGAAAGAGGTTATAAAGCCTGGAGCTTTGCATAGGCCTACTAGGAAGGATTTTGAAGATTGTATAATAGATAGATTTGATCGCATGCGTTACGCTAACGGCGCTACAAGGGTTGCGGAGATACGTGGTCGTATGCAAAATGTGATGCAGGAGCATGCTGCAGTATTCCGTGTCGCCGAAGTGCTTGAGAAGGGTAAAAAGGAGATCAGGAAAGTTGCCGCAATGATGAAAGATATTTCGGTGACTGATAGAAGTATGGTTTGGAACAGCGATCTGGTAGAGGCGTTAGAGCTTGCGAATATGATGCCGCAAGCTGTAGTGACGGTTGATTGTGCAGCAAATCGTAAGGAGAGCAGGGGTGCGCATGCGCGGGAAGATTTTCCAGAGCGTGATGACGAAAATTGGATGAAGCATACTATTGCGTGGTGTAACTGTGATACGTATGAAGTAAAGATAGGCTATAAAGAGGTAGCTACTTATACTTTGACAAATGAAGTAGAGTATTTTCCTCCGCAGAAAAGGGTTTATTAGAAAGGGTTAATAATATGGTGCAGTTTTCTTTGCCAAAAAACTCCAAGATAAACCCGAATGGTAAGGTATATAATGCGGCGGAGGGTGCTAAGCGCACTGGGTGTTTTAAAATATACAGGTGGTCACCTGATGATGGGGAGAATCCAAGGATTGATACCTACTATATAGATTTGGACAAATGTGGGCAGATGGTCCTCGATGCGCTCATTAAAGTTAAGAATGAGTGTGACTCAACTTTGACTTTCCGGAGGTCATGTCGTGAGGGGATATGTGGGTCGTGTGCGATGAATATAGATGGTACGAACACGCTGGCATGTACGAAGTATATTTCTGATATTAAGGGTGATATCAAAATATTCCCATTGCCGCATATGAATGTTATCAAAGATTTGGTGCCAGATTTAGGTAATTTTTATAAGCAGTATAAGTCTATAAGTCCTTGGTTGAAGTCTGATGGTGCGAGGTCTGATAAGGAGGAGCATCTTCAGAGTATTGAGGACAGGAGTAAGTTGGACAAGGTATACGATTGCATTTTGTGTGCGTGTTGTAGTACAAGTTGTCCAAGTTATTGGTGGAATCCAGATAAGTATTTAGGGCCTGCGGCGTTATTGCAGGTATACAGGTGGTTAGTTGATAGTAGGGATACAGCAACTGAGGAGCGACTTGCGTTTTTAGAGGATGCCTTTAAGTTATACAGATGTCATACTATCATGAATTGTACTAAGACTTGTCCCAAGGATCTGAATCCTGCTAAGGCGATAGCGAAAATAAAGCAGATGATGATAAAAGGATTGGAGCTCTAGATGGTAGGTGAGGCTACAGAATATACGAAGCGCTTGGTAGTGCCAGCACTTGAAAATGTGTTATATCAGGAACATAGGGTGTTAGATCATGGTTTTGTGCGGGTTATTGACTACATGG
>NZ_JAHLEX010000013.1:14180-16856 GCF_023476575.1 Anaplasma phagocytophilum
GAGCTCTAGATGGTAGGTGAGGCTACAGAATATACGAAGCGCTTGGTAGTGCCAGCACTTGAAAATGTGTTATATCAGGAACATAGGGTGTTAGATCATGGTTTTGTGCGGGTTATTGACTACATGGGGTCTGATGCCTCGATTGTTCAGGCAGCGCGGGTTTCATACGGTAAGGGGACTAAGCAATTAAGTCAAGATGCTGCGCTGATAGGCTATCTTATGCGGCATGCTCATACGTCTCCTTTTGAAATGTGTGAGATAAAGTTTCATGTAAAATTGCCTATTTTTGTGGCGCGTCAGTGGGTTAGGCATAGGACTGCTAGTATAAATGAGAGCTCTGCTAGGTATTCTGTAGTTGAGAACGAGTTTTACATCCCGGAGGCTTGCGATGTTGCAGAGCAGTCTTCTAGCAATGCTCAGGGTAGGGGTAATCCTCTAACGTCAGATGTGGCCCAGAGTGTCATAGGCATGTTTAAGGACAACTCTGATAGTATGTATGCGTCTTATGAATCGATGTTGAGTGACGGTGTTGCGAGAGAGTTAGCTAGAATGACTCTTCCTTTAAACTGCTACACGCACTGGTATTGGAAAGTGGATTTGCATAATTTACTTAGGTTTGTGACTCTACGCTTAGGAAGTGGGGCTCAGTACGAGTTGCGCGCTTATGCTGGAAAAATATTGGATATAATTGCACTGTGGGTTCCTATGGTGCATGCAGCATATATGGAGTATTGTTTTGAATCAAAGACCTTATCCAAAAGCGCGTTATCTGTGATTAGGATACTGTTGAAAGGGGAGAAAGTCTCTAGGGAAGACGTGGGCATGAGTAAGAGGGAATGGGGTGAGCTGATGTCTACTTTGTATCCTGATGAGTAAGTAGAATATTTCTTATCGAATCTGCACTTGTCGCTAGTATAGGCAGCTCAGTTGGGTGCATGTTTGGGATCTGACCACTGAGAGTTGACACTTTGTGCCATGTTATGTTTAGTGTACGGTATGCCTTTACCGTGCAGTGGAGTAATCCGATTTCAAGTTCCTATATGCCTTAAAAAGTGGAAATAGGTGATTTTCTTGGATGCATGATGCTGTATGAAGTGGTATCCTCTTAAGATTGTGATAATTGTTGAGAAATTTTTTTCGGATATATCATATATGATGTGTTGTGAGCTGTTTTTAGGAGAGTATCTCTGAGAATGGTAGTTCTGCTCTACGTGGTGTGCCTTACACATGGATACACCGAATTTGCTCATGATATGTAAGAAAGGAAGAGCAGTTGTTTTTATAGGAGTTTTTTGGTTATGCTCGTGCTTCGAGAGACTGTAGTATTGTTTCTTGTGATAATGTCTATCACAATTTGTGATATATCATATGATATGTATGCTCCAGGTCTTCCGCAAATCGGTGCGTTTTTTGGTGTAGCCCAAACCATCGTTCAGCTTACTGTTAGCATGAATCTTCTTGGAGGTGCATTATCTGGTTTAATTTACGGGCCCTTGTCAGACCATTATGGTAGAAGGAGCGTAATGTTGTGGGGCATTACCATTTTCGTTATTGCGAGCATTGGGTGCTGTTTTGCCTGGAGTATAGGTGTTCTGATACTGCTAAGGTTCCTCCAAGGGCTAGGAGCAGGTGTAGCAGGTGTTGTGGGATTTGCTATAGTAAATGATATGTACGTTGGAGAGGCGGCGGCTAAAAATCTTTCTATAGTGAACATGGTCGTTTCTTTATCTCCCGCGGTGGGGCCAATAATGGGTAGCTACATAGTATCATTGGGATATGGATGGAGATTACTGTTTGTACTAGTCTCTATAATTTCTGTGCTATTACTTCTAGCCTTGATATTTGGATTGACAGAAACAATACAAAATCGACGGGAAAAGTTGTCATTATCCTCCATTCTTGCTGAATATGGTGCACTGTTTAGAAATTATAGATTCCTATGTTTTGCTCTTGTTCAGAGCCTCACAATCATGTGGGTATGGGCGTCAATGGCGAATTTGCCTTTTGTTTTCATTGAAGGTATGCATTTACCAGTTGAGTACTACGGGTATTTAGTGGCTATGAGTGTAGTGTCCTATATAGCTGGGACTATCGTAAATAGGAGATTGATAGGAAAGCTGGGTATGATGCGCGTGATAGTACTCGGTTTGCTGTCAGTAATGATACCGGATGTTATAGTGATCACATGTTACTACGCATTTCCGGCATTTCTTACTCCGCTATTCATTGAGATGATTTGGTTGCCATCTTCCTTTGGTATAGCATTTATCACAAGTAACAGTGTTGCGATTGCTTTTGGTGAGGTTAGGGATAAGGGAGCGGCATCGGCATTTATATCGTTTGGGCAAACAATTTTTGGTGCTTGTGGTATATATATCGTGGGCAAGTTTTACAATGGCACCATTGTTCCGGTATCTGTACTGCCTATAGTGTGTTGTTTATTGGGCATGTCTATTATTTGGCTTCTTACAAAGAGGGAAGGCATGTTCCCAAGGGAGAAGACAGTATGATCTCAAGCAATGTTGTGTTGTGGGGTCCAATCAAAGCAAATGCGATTTGCCGAGACTAGAGTTCTAGATTTTTTACTATCTATACCAAACTTACTAAACCCAGAACAGATGGTAGTTTTCAGATAGCCCAATGCAATATCGAGCATTTTAGAGGGCATCTGTTCGC
>NZ_JAHLEX010000130.1 GCF_023476575.1 Anaplasma phagocytophilum
TCCATAAAGCGCTTCATTTATAAGAATGACCCCTTTCTCTGTTTCTAAGTATTTGAGTGAAGAATTCGCTAACTACGCCAGAAGACAAGATATCTAGCAGCGGCCATTGTACTTGTTAAGGGTGCATTGTAATAACCCGGAGTAGTCACTGAAGTTGTTAGATATTCATTTCAGCTTATGTCCATCGATTCGTGTAGATTATTTGGCATATATGCTTTTTTCGGCACTTGTAATGCCTGTGGCAGTGTGTTACCCTTAGCCGAACTCACACTATCGTAGAGGGTAAGGTGTTTATCAAGACATGTAAGAGGGTCTTTTGCCTTAATGGGGTTGTGCTATCTACCCTTCTATGCAATGCAATAGAACACTATGATTTTATTGTATACGGTATAATGAGTAGCACCTTGAATAAGGTGTTTTTTGTACAGGGTGAGCTTTTTTCCGGTACTGATAGCACGTATCTAGCTACGTTGATAGGTTTTTTAGTCTTTGCTGCTGCGTTTATTTCAAGACCCTTAGGAGCTGTGTTTTTCGGATATGTGGGCGATAAAAAAGGCCGCAAAGTAGCGCTAACGCTCTCTACCGGCTTGCTGGTGACTTCTGTTTTAGGAATGGCATCACTCCCTACGCCAAAGGTTTGGGGTGTTTTATCTATATTATTTTTGGCTCTTCTCAGAGTGGTTCAGGGTTTAGCTTATGGCGCAGAGGTAGGGGGAGTGGTCCTAATGGCTGAAAGCGTAGGCGGCAGGAAAGTGCATGCTATTTGGGTTGCACGTGTTTTCTCCATGACAGTGGGCATGATTTTGGGTGTGCTTGTTGTGCAGATATGTGAGGTTACGTTATCTTCAGATCAGATGAATGACTGGGGGTGGAGAATACCATTTTTTGCTGCTGTGCTTGTAAGTTTGCCGTTACCGTACTTGCGTAAGCTCCTCCATGAGAGTGTTGAGTACGTAGAATACAAGGCCAGTGGGCAACGGGAGAATATCTTAAAGTCTTTGTACTGTAATATATGCTCTGTTTTGCTCATAACTTCTATGGCAGCTCTTTCATCAGGTTTTTTCTACATTGCTGTTGTATATATGGATATGGGACACAAGTCCATGTTTCTAGAGTATGAAATTTCTATGCTAGCTTTGGCCTTGGTGGCTTGTAGCAGTTTAGCGGTATCAGACTTTGCTAAAAGAAAAACTTGTTTTATCTTGATCCTGCTTTTAATAGCCGTAACGACTTATCCAACAGTTTATTTTATCGGCAAAGGCTACATGATGGCACGTGTGCTATACTTCTTGCTGTTGGGCTTGTATATTGGTTGGTATGGGTCGTTTATAGCGCTAATTTTTCCGGTGGGTGCTAGGCAGACTTGTTTTTCATTTGCATATAGTTGTGGATATTTGACGGGTGCTCTGTCGCCAGCGTTGTGTTTGTGGTTTTCCCACGTCACTGGTCAAGACATAATGGCAGCGCTATACATAATATTTCTATCATGTGTGATAGCTTTGATATTTACTTTCTGTGTCCGTGTTGAAGGTGATCGGTATCGTCTTACTTTTTCCAAGTGCTAGTTGAGTTTTTCTCATTGTGTATTTTTGCGCTTGTTGCAAGGGCGGCGCTTTGCCGCCCAAGCGCAAGGCTGTATGAAGACTCTTAAATATACATTTATGTGGTTATTGTCAGTGACCTGGTGGGAATAATGCCCCGCCACCTGCTTTTAACAATACTGCGCTGCGACTTGTTAGAATGTGAGTCAACAAAGTAGCAACGCCGCTGCCAGGTGTGTGTTCGGATTGTCCAATATATTCAATAGAGCGTTCCCTAACGCATTTGTCACACCGATCGACAATATCTTGTAATGCATTTCTACATGCTGCCACCAATATATGTGACTCGCCTGGGTTAACCATGCTATCGGTATTAAGAGATTGCAAGCATTGCTGTGCGTAATGGGCATGGTCCGTAATTCCTAACAAACACGCACTTGTAAAGGTATCGCTATAGCCGTTGTGTTGGTTTTTCAAGTCTGTTACGCACTGCTGTAGAGAGAGCACAATCCTTTCTTCGACATGACAAATTGTATCAGAATTTTTGGGGTCTCCTTCCATATTTCCTATTTCCACGTGCCAACCGCGCATTAAATGTAGGCAAGATAAGCATTCCAACAGGTTTGAATAGATGAAGATTGAATCTCTAACTGCACTGTCAGGAGTAGGTTTATCATTAGCAAAACTACCTAGTTCTCTGCACATTACGTCATAGGCTGCGCAAGCAAGGCTACAGCTCATGACAGCTTCGCTACTACAGTTAGGTGATTCTAAGACCGCTTTTGCTATCATAACGAGGGGTTCAAGTTTTCTCTGTATGCAGTCCTGTATGCACTTCTTATTTTCCTGATACGTCTCTCTGCATACAAGATAGGACATGCCCA
>NZ_JAHLEX010000131.1 GCF_023476575.1 Anaplasma phagocytophilum
CATACCTAGAGACTGCTTTTAGATATTCGGAGGAGCGTAGTTACTTAGTCTCCTCGCATATTAAACTCATTTGTAAACGTGAGACACTACAACTCCTTAGCTAGTAGATATACTGTATATGCTTCATTTTTCTAATAATACTGCCACAATTCAACATGTTCCGGAGATATATAGCTGAAACTATTGAACCATTGGTATTAGCATGTGTATAGACGATCATACACCACACGTGCAGTCAGTTACCTAGCCTATGCGCCCCTGTTCCTGCTTTGTGTACTCATAATAAATCTATGAATGGCTATGATAATAGAGCCCCAGACGCAAAAACCAATACCCGATAATAAACTCAAGATAAAAACACAGTATCAAGAGACTTAAGATATGAAAACCCCTTGCCTTATTACTACAGAACTCTATTATAACCCTGATATTAAATTCGAAGGTCAATAAACATGCCCAGAGGTCTGCCTACGTTTTGTCTTTTACAGGTAAATACCGGCAACTTTTAGGGATCCCACTATCCCCAAAAAAACTTACAATAACCCATACGCAGTGGTACTTATGTCAGCAAAATTGCCATACCACAGCTATCTCCCTTGTGTAGCATTGACTCATAGCAAAGTATGGCACGCATCTATCACTTCCTAGAAATGAGCTTATGTACAGAAAATGCAAAAACACCGTATGACTCCCTGGAAAACAATTATTTAATATATAGTCGCTACTCAGATGCACCCATTATAAAAATACTTACAAGATTTTCGCTAATTAGCACTTTTGAAAGTTCTTTGCCGTAGACTCAAGACATTTACGTTTGCAGACATATATATTGCTGTTGCGCCTATAAAGGTATGCGTTCCCCTGAAAAATTTTCGTCGCACAAACAATATTATGTTATTTACTGAAAATGTTAGTTGTCCGATACCACGAGATTGTGTAGAGTATCTGTGTTGAGTGGGACTCAGCGCTTTACGGGGCCGTAGCTCAGTAGGATAGAGCATTAGATTCCTAATCTGAGGGTCGTGCGTTCGAATCGCACCGGTCCCACGCATCCTCGAGGGGCTCTTACTTAGGGTAAATCTATGTATGTTTCTCACGCTCTTGAGATGTATTTCTTGTTATTTGTTGACAGTTTTGTATCATCTCTTATCTTACCGATTAGTAAAATGAGTGCCTTTAGCATAATGTGCTGCTTTGGCGGGTATGGTGCAACCACATCGGTGTTTATAGGAGCTCTTGGTGCATCTGTTGGCGGAATAGTAAACTGGTGCTTAGGGAGGCTCATTCTCTTGGCTAGAATGGGATATCATAAATCCCAATTTCCTCCAACACTGCACGGTTATTTGCGTGTTTTCCTTGTCCTATTGCTGGGTGCGTTCTCTTGGATACATCTGGTTGGCGCAATAATTAATGTCATATGCGGGTGTTTTAAGGTTAGACTCTCGCATACGTATTGCGCTGTGTTTTTATCATACTTAGCATACCTGCTATATTATCTTACGCATAATGGATGCGCTTTTAATTAGTAGGACTCTTATCCGGGAAATACTCAGCTAGCTATGATTAATGGCTATTTTGTTGACGGTCTTGTAGCACCTCTTATCTTCTTACCGGTTAGTAAAATGAGTGCCTCCAGCATAATGTGCCGCTTTGGCGGATACACTGCAACTGCATTAGTGATTATAGGAGCTCTAGGCGGGCAACATCTGTTGGTTTTGATGGGTTCGACACCGTACGTACCTGTTATAGAGCTTCCTCTTGGGCTTTTTAACATACACACAGCACTGCTCCCTAGAGTGACAATGACTTGATTATGGAAGAAGAGCCAAAAAATTATCAAAATAAATTGTCGCTTTTTTCTTTTTACGCCGATACTTATCTCATATTCAGTTATGAATATGAGGTATCACCAGCTATTTATAACACACTACACCTTTACACAAATCCTAATATGTGATCGCCATGGTATATCGCATGATTTCCTAATCTAGACTTAAACTTCACCTATAAAGCTTACTTTACCTCTGCTTTCAGCTCTGAATAAAATTTTGTACTACCCTCTACACTAATGATCCGATCTCCACTTTTCTCATGATGTTTTCAAACATGAAACGTACTCTATCCTATTACTAAGCCTCCCTGTTAATCCACTCCTTAATTCACGATTACATCAATGCTTCAGATTAGTAATTCCAAATCGACTAACCTCACTCTGCCCATACCTAACACTCTTTTCTCTCTCCAGTACAGTAGTAACTCTGTTTTGTCTTTGTTCACGATAGCCCCTAGCACTGATAGTGGAGCTATCGACCTAACGATAAACTTAGCAAAGATGAGGAGAACGCGGAACGATATCTGCTAAGAAATAATAAAAGTA
>NZ_JAHLEX010000132.1 GCF_023476575.1 Anaplasma phagocytophilum
TCAACAACCTCACCCCCTTCAATAGTTTTAGCAAGTAATCCTGCTACTATGGTTTTTTCTTCAGGAGTGAGTTCCTTGACTAGGTCTTTAGCTACGGCTGTGGCGTTACTATTAGGTGCACTTACTACAGGACCACTAGTGCTCTTCCCAGCCTGACCCGTAGGCCAGTTTTTACCCTCACCTACTTTCACAGCGTTAACAAAACCACTAAGAGATTTAGGTCCCGTCACACCGCTTGTAGCTCCAAAACCACTACACTGAGCTGTTTTAGTCTCTGTTTTCCCCGGCGCTGCATCGTACGTAGTCGTTGTAGTATCAGTACTCTCGATCTTTGCATGAGTTCCACTACAAACCTTGGTATCGATGATAGGGTGAGAAATTTCAACAGCCTTAGCAAAGTGAACAATGTCCTTACCTTATCTAATAAGAGAACCTAAGAGAACCCTATACATAAACCAGATATGAAATCGAAAGATTACGAGACAAAACATACCTAGAGACTGCTTTTAGATATTCGGAGGAGCGTAGTTACTCAGTCTCCTCGCATATTAAACTCATTTGTAAACGAGAGACACTACATCATAAGCTAACTCCTTAGCTAGTAGATATACTGTATCAGCTTCATCTTCCTTACTACCACTATCTCTAATTCCCTTAGTCTTCCCCTTTGAATAATAAGATTTATTACGGGGACTTATGGTACCCCTAGCGATTCGTAGAAGATTAGGATACTTGTCAATCCACACGTACAGTATTGAGGTTGCTATGAGATTCTATGCCCAACTCCCGCAGGGTGTAATTACCAAAATCTCAGAAAACAACAACCATATAAAGTTAACCATAACCAACACTACCTTCCATAGCTACAAGCATGTTGTCCTTAAACCCAATCCGAGGATCGGGTGTATTCCAGTCAAATTTGTTAGACTCAAGTTTGACACTCTTACCATCCTTTAAGTATGGATATACTGCCCTAGTCTCTCCGTTACTCTCCCTTATACTAAAATCTCTTATCTTGCTAAACGCTGGACTGTAATCCAAACCAACATAGAAATATTCCGCACCGCTAGACCCCAAAGCACTAACATCATCATGAGCCTTAGCATCTTGTCCTGCCATAACTATAGCCAAGGACATCATTACGCTTCCTAAAAATAACTTACTTCTAGATCTCTATACCAGCTTACCACAGACTACCTGAAAACGTGAGCTTAACCCTTAATGCACAACTAAACAGGCTCACATGGTTATGGTTCTAAAGATATAAATTCTTGATTAAGAACAGTTGCACATTTACTCGTGTGAATAAGTTACCACATCTAAGTGTTCTCTTTATAATAGAGCTATAATTCTGCAAATCTTTTAGGTAATTGTTATTAGGCGGTGTACCGTGATACATGTTGCATGATATTAACTTCCATTTCCATTAATATTGCTTTTCATGCTTAAAAACTGTGCCCCTTATGAAAAATACATGCGTCTTCTGTGCCCATAAGATGCTGATTTTCTCGGAATAGTATGGATAGAATACCCACAATCCAACCAACAAAGCAGCAACCTGTGTAATGTGTAAGTGGATTAATGATAGCCCCGTTCTTTCACTGGTTCTCTGTGGATTTCCTGGTTTTAGGTGTAGTTTCCATATTCATAGGATACAGTCCCCCTGCCATATTCTCCGTGGAAGATAAGATACACCAGAGACTCTAAAAGAACACTAGAAACTCCAGAGCCTTCTATTACAGGATATACTCATTTTATGATACTAAAAGCAAAACACAGAGCCACATAAATAGAGTGCTACTACTAGTTAATGTGCACCCGGCATTCTATTTTACAGCTTGCTTAATCTTCTAGAGGGAACCTATGCTCTAATAATTCCCTAAGCCCAACTTGTCTGAAAGTTTTCATCTGTTCTGCACTTAGAATATTGCTAATTCTGTCAGCCGTTTCCTCTATATCTTCATTTACTATTACGTAGTCGTAAGCTTGGCAATGACTGATCTCAAACGCTGCTCCTTTTAGCCTTGCTTCTACTACTGCTGAATCATCAGCTCTTCGACCACGCAATCTCCTACGCAGTTCTTCCATAGAGGGAGGCATTATGAATATGCTTACTACATGCTCTCTCATCATCTCCATAAACTTGAAAGCTCCTTGCCAGTCAATTACTAATAACGTGCTAACTCCCTTTTCTACATTGCTCTCTAGATTCTTGCGGGGAACACCGTAGAAATTCCCAAATACTTCTGCGTGCTCTATTATCTCTCCATTGTGGCATAGCCTTAAAAATTCTTCCCGATCCACAAAATAGTAGTCTTTCCCTTCTTTCTCTCCTCTCCTTGCGGAACGGGTCGTGATGGAA
>NZ_JAHLEX010000133.1 GCF_023476575.1 Anaplasma phagocytophilum
TATAGCCTTTATAAAATCAAAATCAGCATTCTCAACAAACTTGCTGTTTAATCAATGCACCAAAAAATCTTTATCATAACTAAGAACCCCGTATATAGGTGTAATCCATGGAGCATAAGTGTTACAAATAGCAACCACCAAGAACATCTTGCTAAAAGTATTTAATCTGTTTTCTTGTAACTTCTTTTGTTTTACAAATATACATTCCCTTATCGGTCAACTGGTGAAGAAATAGCCGCTTAAAAACAGATGATGCTGGAACCGTCGCAACCTCAGCACTAGCCTTAGTAGCCTCCAAAACATGCATAGAACCCCGAACCGAAGCAGCAAGAACCTGCGTCTCAAAACCATAATTACTATATACACCGTATATACCTTATCAACGCCGCTCCATCTCCTCCCAGATCATCTATCTTGCCCATAAACGGAGAAACGTAAGTAGCACCCGCTTTCGCCGCCATTAACGCTTGGGTCGCCGAAAAACACAGCGTCATATTTACCTTTATACCATGCTCTCTCGCGAGAGAGTTACATTCACATGTTATACCACCAAAAGTCAACGGCAATTTTACTACGACATTTTTAACGATTTTAGCCCCTCAGCTACCATATAGTCTTCCCCACTATAACGCCTACAACTGCACCTAACAGCGCGTTAGGGTATTATTTTCATATAGCAGATTTTTACAGCACAGCGTTTGTTGCATTATATCAAAGCCTCTTGATACATGTGAATATAACACTCATCATAGAGGTCAGCAAAAGCTTTAAGGTTGCTAAATAACCTTTCACTCGTGGTCAAAGCAGAACGGAGTGCGGGGAAATAATACAGAACGCATTACGCCTTCCCTAGATATGGCATTTTTGATACAGTTTTACAATATGTATAATTGTATTTAGCTTTGGCTGCTTAGTCAGTAATTACCGAAAACGTATTGCATTAAAGTCTCTAATTGCCCTATGTGAAATAATATTCATACTATCCATGGATAATCAAAAGCTCTACAGAATCACTCATAGTTAAGGATAACGGAGAAAAGTATCTCTCAAAGAATCATCTCACTGTAGTTTATACCATATCAAGATGGTCGCGTATATGCTATTATATCTAGAATACTACTGAACGTATTAGTATGAGCATATTGTCATAGAATATCTAGCTATCTTTCGACTCTTCTCAAGCTTTGACGTAAAAATCTTTTTTCCTGAGATCATGAATGTCAGGAAAAGGTTTTAGCCCGCTCTAATTAAATCCCAAAAAGATAATTTATATCCCTTTATCCCAAAGTTATTGGAGGAACAAATAAATGTCGTCCCCACTATTTACAGCGATCGCCAATGCAATCGAGAAAAATCTCACTCAAATTATTCTAAAACCTATGGAGTCAATAGTAGGAAGCAAGATCAGTAAAGACTTAACTCAAGCTTTTTTGCAAAAAGAACAGTTCTCAACTCATGCTGATACTACCTTGCAAAAAAATCTGAAAATACTTTCTTCAACGTATGGTAGAACGATTCCCAAGATTTATGGCACAACCCGGGTAGTAGGAAACATTATCTGGGCAAAGCCAATACAATACTCTCAGCACCAACAGGTTTTGCACAATAGCAATCAGTCTTCTACGAAGAGCACAATCACTACAAGCTACAATGCTACTCTAGCAATAGCTATATGTCAGGGCCCTATACATGAAATATCAAAAATATGGGCAAACGAGAAACCTTTGAATCTTGCAGCAATTACGTATCGCTTATACAAAGGCTCGGAAACTCAAGATCCCGATCCATTAATCTTAAATACCGAAGGTAATGCACCAGCGTATAGAGGGATAGCGTATATAGTAATAGAAAATCTCCCTCTTCAAAATTACAGCAATAGTATACCAAGTATTGTATTTGAAGTCACAGCATACCCGGAAGAATTTTTGCAAAACCATGTAAGTAAACAAATCCTAGCAATACATACAGTAGGTCCCGGAGAATTTACTTATGATACTAAAATTCAAAAACGTTTTAATGTAGAGACCATAAATACAAAAGATATTCCCTATGGTACCGCAAAAAACATCAATGGAGAATTTGATAATACCTATTCAATACTCGGACTAAACTCTCTTCACAACTACTGCGCCAACGTACAGTGGATCGCTGTTACTGTGCATTGGTTTGCCTCGCACTCAGACATTCAAAAATGCACTCTAAAACCCGGCACTTCTCTCACAACTGCATTAAAAACAATCCCGGATACTTGGCAAGTTGGTAGCTATAACTGCTCAAATGCTCATGCAATACCACTTGTAAACAATCACCCTAAATTCGAAGGAAC
>NZ_JAHLEX010000134.1 GCF_023476575.1 Anaplasma phagocytophilum
AGATACCAAGAGAGTGTCCGTCGTGCCAAGAGTATAACACCATGAGCCCCTACGGTGTGGGTATAGAAAGGATACTGGAAGGTATACAAGAGCTCATCCCTAAAGCACGCTCTGTGGTCCTAAGCAGCAATATAAGTAGACTGACAAACGCACAAGATGAAAAACTTAGCCACTATCCCAAAGACATGTCACTCTCTCTCAAACTAACTCACACCATAGCGAACACCAATAGTGTATCTACTTAGCGATTGCACCAGAGGACTCTAAGGCTGCCACGTCCTCACCTTCAGTAGTAGGGGTATCGGAATTTTCGGGGGTGATGGAAGAAGCAACAGGCGCATGTATGTCAGCTATACTATCCCTTTGAGCGTGTGCAAACTCCACCACTATCACAGCCCTACGATTTTGCGCGTTGGCTTTCTCAACCTCCTGAGCATCGGTCGAATACACCAAAACCTCCGGTTCTGCCTTCCCCCGAGATTGTGTCGTGACCCGAGGAGCCAGAGATTTATCGCATCCTATGATGAATTGCTTAACAGCATTAGCCCTTTTTTCACCTAACGCAAGGCTATACTCCTCGGTGCCGGTAGCATCTGCGTGCCCAATCACAACCAAGCGCATGCTGTCATACTGCTTGAGCTGCTCAACAAGCTCCAGAATTACCTTCTTTCCGTGACCCTTTAGGTTGTACTTTCCTGTATCAAAGTATACCTTCTCAACTTTTTTGGCAAAAGCAACACTGCGGTGACTTCCAAGGCTATGACGTCCAACGCCGACGTTGCTATCTGGAAGAAGAGTCCCGCAGCTTGTAACACTGAGCAGTGCCAGCAGACAAAAAAACGACGAGCGCCGCAACATAGAAGCACCTCCTCTGCAGTAAACCTATATTAAACAACCGAAAAAGACATAACCGAAAAGGCCACACACCACGAATAGATCATTGCTTAAAACTACACCAAGTCAAGTAAAATAATTTTTACCTTTTTTGCCGATTTGTGGTGGCTTTAGTTGTTATGTGTGCTAAAACTTAGAGTGCATTTTCCTGCATTTCCTCAGCACACCGAGTGGTCTGTGGGTTATATCGCAGCGTGCTGAGTCGATAGGGGTAGCATTTTCTGGGGCTATTAGCTGAGGTGCGTAACTTCCGACGGGTGCGCGTTTTTTTGTTGGAAGTAAAAGGTTTCGGTAATTGTGCATATGAAGCAATATAAGTTATTGGAGCAAGTTTTTGTCAAAATACGCAACATAGGTGATGTGATAAATGAGCTCTGCTATGGAAGGCCGTTGGTAGCAGACGGAATGGACAGAATACATACGTTGCAGGAGATTCGGCAGGAGATCATAGAGAGTGAGATTGTCGCTGAAGCCATTAAGGCGTCGCTTTCCAACAAGAGTAAACTGGGAGATTGGGAAGTCGCGAACTTGCATTGCATAAGCAGATTGCACAGAACCCTTAAGAATGTACCGGCTGACTTGCTTAGTGCTTTAACTACAGCGAGGATAGACTGTAGGAACAGATGGCTCCTCTTCAGAGAAGGCAGCGAGTCGGCTAAGAATGTAATGGAGCGACTGGTTGATGTAGTAAAACTCTCGTCAGAAGTTGCGCAAATAAAGTCTGGAGATCTTGGATTAGCTAGTAAGTACGATGTCATGCTAAAAATGCATGATGGTGATATGGATACCAAGAGAATAGATGAAGTTTTTACTGATCTGGGGGCGTTTTATAGGCAGTTTTTCAGTGAAGTGCTAGAAAAGCAGAACGGGAGCAAGATTCATCTTGCGAAGTCAATAACTTGCGAGAAGCAGAGGTTGTTGCATGAATATCTAGAGGCTGCAATCTATGCATCTGATGTCTCTTTGACTGATATTCGCCGTGAAGACTATGGTTGTTCAATTTTTAGATGTGAAGATTTTGGTGGTGTATCTTGTGACGAGCTAGATTATAGGGTAGGGCTTAGGGGGGCGCTTGATAACATAGGGCGTACGCTATACTGCGCGAATTTGCCTAAGAGATGGAGAAGGCAGCCTGTTGGTGATTTTCCCGGAAGTGTGATGTTTGAGGCTCAAGGAATGTTGATGTCTCGACATTTACTAATGGACAGTAGGTTCATGTCTTTTGTTTTGCCTGCTATGAAAAAGACGTTCTCTCTGCGGGGTAAGGTGGCTGATTCGGGTAATATACATAGGTACCTTGCTGAAGTCAGGCCGGAGTTGCTGCTTGAAAGGGCGGATGAAGTTTCCTCCCTAGCGCATGTGATGTTAAGATGCGCTCTAGAAAA
>NZ_JAHLEX010000135.1 GCF_023476575.1 Anaplasma phagocytophilum
TTTTGAAGAGCGTTGTGATTTACGCAATGAATTCTTCTTGAGAATAAAAATGTCTAAGTAGAGGTGTGTTTTGAGTGCCTTGAATATAGCAGAAGATATAATTAAACTTATAAAGTCTCGTGGAGTTAATGTGAACTCAACTAAAGTCATCGTATTGAAAAAAATTTTCTTTCTATAATAAACAACGCTAATCTGAAGAGCGCAGGTACACCTTATACATATAATTAATGATAAGCGTCTCATGCTATATAGTCTTGATATATAGTTACTAACGGAAATACGAGTTACAACTAAATTCACCCTACCCCAAAATGAACAAAACTTGCGACACACAACTTATACTCGCTGTGCCACTTCTTAAAAATTTACAATATCTTTACTATTATCGTCATAGCATATAGATATACAAACACATACTTGCTTGATTTTGCAAAGTTGGTTTTTACTCGTTACCTAGCGCCTTCTTATATCGCTTAATGATATCCTAATTTTATAAACGACACCAGGTGGTATATGCCTACTACAAAGAAAAATGAAGTTTCTAGAGCTGATGCTATTGAGATATCAATGGCGTTTGATTCCTTAATATCTGTTGCAGAAGCATTTTCTGATGTGCATCTGGATGATATGCATCCTGAAGAAATTTTCGCACATATGCTATCGGTCCTGAAATTGGCAAAATCGTGCCTCACTGAGATGAAAGATGAGATAGTATCATCAGAACAATCTACGAAACTATCACAAGACCAGGAACTATCCTCTCTCCCATTGATTCAAAGCGTGTTGAACTTCCTAGACAACACACAAGGAGTTATTGAACAATCTATTCGTAATTCTGACTATAGTGTACCTAGTAATACCATAGACATACTAAGAGGGTGTTACGATGTTCTAGGAACACTACAAAGTGTGACAAAGGTGCATAGCATCCTGCACGTGCCTAATAATATGATGGCGATGGCAGACCAAGCTATTATCGCGATGGCTGGTTTTGTACAGGCCTTACAGAATTACGCGTTTCATTCCACAACAGAACAAGCGGATATAAGACACGTACGATTGATGACGAGAGCTTCATTAATCGCACAGCAGGCTATGGCAATACTTGCGAGTGCTGCTAAACCAGCAGCTCGTAAGTTAGTGCTTCGTCATGTGCTTATCCTCTCACTGACGACTCAAATACCATCTTTCAATACACCTTCTGTTTTGAAGGAGCACATGGCATCAGCCATGAATTTGATACTGATGTCTCTGTCAGCTGAGCTGGATGAATTCAGAAGCTCACAACACGTTATGGAAACCGAAGAGAATGTTTCGATTTCTGTATCTATGCAACATCTAGCACAATACTTCTTAACTGCTTACCGCGAGGAACTACAGAAGTACTTAGGAGATAAAGTCGATTTCTATGGCACTGTACACCACGAAGCTACTGAAGAGGCTGGAGACTTCGAGGATAATATGCTGTGGATCAGAGCATATTTGCTGGAATGCATAGTGTATGTTTCCAGCATACAAGTGACATATGAAAAAGCATTAGAAAAACCCCCGAAAGATACAGAAGTATACACAGCTACGCCCGTATTGCTTCCTGAGATACCTTTAACTGTAGGCATGGAAATGGGGGAAGACAAGGCAACAGAGATTATACAGGATCTTCATGAATATGTGCTTGAAACCCTAAGGCAGGTGTGTTTACGCTGTATTGTCAATTCCTCTCCAGTATTCTATTCGCATAACAATAGTAAAGATTTATCGCTGAAGACACTTTCGTATACTGCAGCTATGCAGGAAAAACTTGGGAACTTGGTTAAGGAACTGCAGAAAAATCCAAATGTTAAAGATTGTCAGTCATTGAACTTCTCTATTGAAAGAGTGGCCATACTCACTATGAGAATAATGGATAGGGTAGATAACAGTAGGAAGTTATATGACCATACCTGGAAACAAGACTACTCATTCCTGCCGTTGTTCAGCAGTGAAGAGCTGCATAACAGGAAAATATATAAATCAGATTATCCAACAGCTTTCCGTGATATTGTAGCAAGACAAGAGCGAAACAATATATGTAGAGCTTTTACGCATGCGTTCAACTGCATAATAGAAGCTTTCGCCCAACTAAAGCAATTTTTTGCTGGGTTGGTAGCGCAGGTAAGAAATGTATTCTGTTGTTCCTCTCCTACTATAAATGAAGAGGATATGCTAATTGAAGGGGATCCTGATACAAAACTCACCACAGAGGAAGAA
>NZ_JAHLEX010000136.1 GCF_023476575.1 Anaplasma phagocytophilum
AACTTACAAAAATACAAGATGAAAATGACAAGTTTCCTGCTGTAACCTCACTGAGAACGATAGCCTCACATGCAAAAACTTTTCTGGGTAATTCTGTAATTATCACATACGCAGCAGATTACGATGAATATCATTCATATAACGGCATGTACAATATGGATGAGCTTTGGTTATCCAGTGCAATAGACGTAATTGGAATAAACGCATACTTTCCCCTACTCACACCAGGATTATCCTTTGATAAACTCAGCATAGAAGAGATAGCTAAACTGTGGGAGACTGGTGAAGGATACAGTTACTTTTACGATAAGAATGATACCGATAAGAAGCAGCCAATAGCGTATACACATCCACGCTCAGCTTGGAAAAACATACAATACTGGTGGGAAAACCCTCATATAGAATTTACGGAGAAAATAGAAGGTAATACAGGAAAACTTATAGATAAAAAGATATGGTTCATAGAATACGGTTTTCGTAGTGTAGAAAACTGCACAAACCGCAACACATCTCTAGACTTCATAAATGACCCCACAAACAATGACCCAACAAACATTGATTATTTAGCTCAAAAAGTCGCAATCGAAGGGACTTTAAAAGCCTGGAAATCATCAAATATGGTTGAAAGAATGTTCCTATATGGATGGGATTTACGTCCTCAACGCAATACAGATGTTAACTCATTTAGGCGTTGGCAAAGTAGCTTCTTTGTAAATCGTAAAATTATGTTTATAACCCTCTCATCCATAATACAAGATGTCTTACAAGATGCAGGAATAAATCAACTCACTGTAAAGATTAAAAATATCGATAAGGCAATTTATGGATACTCCATTAGCAAAAAGCTATCTGCATGGGATATTATAAAAGAACTACAAAGAGCATATAACTTTACTATCAAAGAAGAAAGTAACCAAATCACCCTATATTCCATGCCTCCTGAAAATGTTATCGCTATTTCCAAGAATGATATTGAAATTGAAAATTGCACTGTAACCCGTACTGCAGCTAATTTGCACAACACACCTGTATTATCCTATATTAGCATGAGGTTTGATTATCAGGTAAGATCACAAAGCTATAGAACACTTAAAACAACACACAATATTACGGACACTGTATATACATCACTGGTGCTCGATGACAAACAAGCAGAAAAAATAGCGCTACACACTTATGATGAAATAATCACGAAAAATACGATCTATAAGATGACCTTGCCTTTGAGATATTTATATCTCAAAATAGGAGATATAATTGAGGTTAAACTAGAATATCTAAATGATACTATTAAAATCACAGAAACGAGAATCCTGAGCACACATATACATATAATGGGTTATGCTTGCTCAGTGGCACCGTTTAACGCAGGAGTGTTTCCTATCTAATAGAATTAATGCCAAACTAGAATATCTAAACAATACTATTGAGATCACAGAAATAAGAGTCTTTGAGCACACAGCATTCGTATAATTTGACATGCCTACTTAGTTACATAATTCAATTCTGAAGTATTTTCCCGTTGAAGTATTATTTCCCATCTCCAGATCCTGCAACTTTCCCTTGACCACTATCTTTTTTATATAGACTGTAAGTATCTTGTCTATCTCTTCATTGTAAGAACTTCTTGTTTTACAGATGTGAAAACTGTCATTTCTCTGTGTTTTTTTTCATTAATAGAATATGTCTTATCTTTTTTAGCTCATAAAAGTCGCATAGGTCACTGCCCTACCTATACAAGAGCAATGTACCTGCTGTTCTATTGTGTTTGCTTACGGTGAGGTAGATGTTTTCTTCCAGAAAGAGTGGGAATGTTCTTGGTTGCTATATAAACAGAAGGTGCTGTTAAAAGATCGGGTTTATAGAAGAGAGGCGAGTCTGTTGTTGGTAAATGCACTGTAAAGACAGTAAGAAAGTTCAAAAAGGATGTTAAAGAAGTTAACTGTGGAGTATGCGGTCTTCTTATAAAAGGTGTAGCTTCTGGTGATGCGATCAAGGTTTTAGAGATTGTAGAACGTGTGAGGGATGTGGAGTGATTGTTTTAGATCATCCACAATTGAGTATAAGCTCAAGGTTTCCTCAGTGCTCGAGAAGGCGCT
>NZ_JAHLEX010000137.1 GCF_023476575.1 Anaplasma phagocytophilum
CGCTCGAAATGCTATTACATTTTTTATGTATCCATTTTTGGCAAAATTTTCGTAGTCTCTTTCTTCCCATATTGCTTCTCTACTACTCTCCAGGAAAGATGAAACTCCGCTGTTGGTGCCGTAAAGGATTCCCTGTATAGCGCGTAGGTTTGGGAGTGGAGCCAAGATTGACAGAATGCTCCTGAGATGGTAGGCTCGAGGCTGATTTCGTTTTTACAAAAGGGGCCTGAAAGCTATGAAGAAAGGTATACACCCTGGAGTCTATCCGATTACAGTAATTTTTACTAACGGGGAAGAAAGGGAAATGCTTTCCACTTCTGGAAAGTCTGAAGAAATGGTACGGGTGCATCTGGAAAGCGATAGGTTTAATCACCCTGCCTGGAATCCGGGTTTAAGAACAAGTGGTACCCGCAACAGTAGAGCTGCTAAGTTTGTTAGTAAGTTTGGTGATTTGTAAGGACACCATATGCAGAACAGTGCTTCCCCACGTGGTTGCAGATTTAAAACGGTTGGGTATGTAGCCGCTGCGGGAGGCGAAGCAAAGGTTGCTTGTCTTCGTAATTTTTATGGAGTAGTGAGGATGGAAGAAGCCTCATGCTCCGATATCGACCTGCTTGTTGTTGTCGGAGGCGATGGTCTGATGTTACATAGCCTCCATAATTACGTTATTAGTTCCGCAAAAAGTGTACCTGTATATGGCGTGCGTTACGGAACAGTGGGTTTCTTGTTGAATGGCTGTGCTGAGGGAAGTTTGCCGTTCAAAATAGAGAATGCTGTCGCCACAGAATTGACGCTTTTACGCATGGAAGCCGTAGATGTGCACGGTCGTAGCCATAGTGCCATAGCTGTGAACGAGGTTTCTTTATTTCGTGGGACTCACCAGGCAGCAAAACTCAAGATTTGTCTGGACGGAAAGACGGTCATGGAAGAGCTGGTTTCTGATGGGATCATAGTGGCGAGTCCAGCAGGTAGCACTGCGTATAACTTCTCCGCAGGTGGGCCTATTCTTCCTTTTAACTCCAACGTTATAGCCTTAACATCTGTAAACTCCTTTCGACCGCGAAGATGGCGTGGTGCTTTGTTGCCTAATAGTGTTGAAGTGGAAATAGAGGTACTGTCACCTGAGCTTCGCACGGTTAGTGCTGTGGCTGACTATACGGAATTTCGAGATATAAAAAGCATTAAAATCCGTCAAGACTGCAAGGCTAAGGTCACGCTAATGTTTGACCCAGAACATAGGTTGGAAGAAAGAACCATTGCTGAACAATTCTTAGTATAGGGTAATGTTTACACTATTGCGCATTACTGCTAAAGAACCTATACTCTCCGCAGTGTGAAATCGGCGTAGACGGTTGTGGAGATTGCTTACTCATTTGACGATATCTTGATTATCCCCTCGTTTTCTGATGTCCTTCCCGGTGATACAGAGGTAAGTACATATGTTACGAAAAGCCTCCAGCTCAATATCCCAATCATGTCAGCTGCTATGGATACGGTAACCGAGTCAAGGTTAGCCATATCTGTTGCACAACACGGTGGGATTGGGTGTATACATAAGAATATGTCCATAGAACGACAGGTAGCTGAGGTTCAGAAGGTAAAGAAATTTGAGAGCTGGATAGTTAGCAATCCAGTCACAGTGTCTCCGGATGCCACATTAAAAACTGCTCTTTCAATAATGCAGCGGCATAGTTACTCTGGAATCCCAGTAGTTGAGGCAAATAAGAAGCTTGTAGGTGTCATTACAAACCGGGACGTGCGCTTCGTAGAAGACATGAATTGTCGTGTATGTGACATAATGACAAAAGAGAACCTGGTCACCGTACGCGAGGGCGTGAGTCAATCTGAAGCAACCCGCCTCCTCCACAAACATAAGATTGAGAGACTGATTGTGACTGATGAGCATGGTTGTTGCATCGGACTAATAACAGTAAAGGACATAGAAAAGTTCAATAAGTTTCCAAATTCATGTAAGGATAAGAAAGCTCGCCTTCGAGTAGCCGCAGCAGTAGGAGCGGGGCCACGAGAAGGTATAAAA
>NZ_JAHLEX010000138.1 GCF_023476575.1 Anaplasma phagocytophilum
ATGTATGCATTATATACCATGATATCTAAGATAATACCGGAAAGTATGTATCAGGAGTATATAACAGCGATGATGTGAAAAAATGTGTAGATTAATCTACAATGTTAACAGCAACATAACTCCCAATATTAACATAATACTCACGCAGTAACAGCATCAGCTTGGATATATCAAAAAATTCTTCTCCTATACACTAATCGCAAACAATATACGTTACTCTACTTTTCATGCATTACATTTTTGGACAGGTATACGGATTGGACACCCACTAAGCACTATATTTCTATGGTTTTATATAAACTGAGCACAACTACCCTAGAAATTATAGAATAAAATTTCCTCTTTGTAAGCAGATTTTCCGTTTCGAAATACAAAGCGTTTCCTCTATACACGCGATGATAAGTAAAATATTTGCATTTTGTAGTAGCTTATTGTAGACTGAGATCCTAGGGTTTTTGGTGCATCCAATAATCTCGAATTGAAGTTTACTTTTTTCTGTGTGGTGTTTCCTTCCAGTATTGGGTTATGCGCGAGTAGAATCTGCATCTTACATTCATTAAGGTAGCAGTTGTCCCTCTGCATTTGTGTCTTTAGCAGGTTGCAAGGCCTCTAGGCTCCTGTGATATAGCTAGGAACACCTTATAAGAGGTAATGTGCTTGTTTATAAATAGCAATTGTGTTTCATCTAAAACGTGAATATCCAAATAAGGAGTTTTTATGCATCCAGGAAGTGGTGGGGGGAGAGAATTTTGGAGCAATAGAAGACAGAGACGCGTTAGTGTTCGCGTTTCATCTGGCTCACATGTAGATGATGTCCCTCCTGCTGAGAGTTCGTCTGTTGACAGAAATGCAAGTTCCCGTATGGGGGGTGTATCTGAGAGAAGAGGCTCTATATTTAGAGCGTTCCTAGGACGTTTCTCCAGACATAGTACTACTCAAGCACCTACAGACTCAGAAAAGCCTCGAGAAACTCGTAAGGGAAAAGGCCGTGATGCATCCCCTGTGCAAGGGCTGTGTTGCATTCCTTCCTCTCGAGGAGGACGCAGGGAAAGTTCTGGAACAACTACTACAGGACTTCTTGGGAGCAAAACAGATACTGGAAGTAGTGACGCCACATGTAGTAGTAAGAGTGCTGCAAGTAGCAGTGAAAAAAGCATGGATTCTAGAAAAGAGGAATCAGATGATTTGGCTGATGCTTTGCTGGCTGCTGCATATGGTAACGGGATACCGCTTCTAGTTCCGGGTTCTTTTCCTCGTGATAGCTCTTCATTTATTCTAGTTCCAGGTTCTTTTCCTGGTTATAGCTCTTCACCAAGTATGGGTGTAATTGCTGCTAGAACACAGGGTATTTCATTCCATAGCAGTTCTGATACGTTGCGTGCATTACGAAGGTTATACAATGCTGTAAAGAACTTCGCTGCAGACATATGCGATGAGGGTGATATCACGTCTACACAAGGACTGTGTTGCATTCCTTCTTCACAAGGCAAACGTAGGGTAAGTTCTGAAGCAAAAACGGTGGCGCTGCTTAACAGCAAAATAAGTCCTAAAAGTAGGAGCTCTACGCGTAGTAACCGTTATACAAGCGGCTCCGAAAAAAGCGTATACTACAAGAAGTATGTTCCTTTCTCTGCGCGATCTGCAGAGTTTGAGGCATTCGTATGCGATATCCCTACAGATCTCCTGAGAGGCAGATATTCCAGTACCACTCAAAGTGATAGTGCGTCACTTTCTGAAGAAGTTGAAAGTGGAAATGAAAGATCTGATACACTTCTTGAGAAGCATGTACGTGCTTTAGAGTCTGCGGTGTTAAGTGCGTTAGAATCATTAGAGCTAGGGAGACTTCACAGTGCTCATTTAGCCACTCGTAATTATCTTGTGAGAGCACTTCTGCCTTTGTTAGAGCTAGCAAAAACTGAAACAGAGAAATCAGATTCTCAGCCTACAAAGCACATGACTGCTATAGAAAATATTATAACGCAGATCGGTGATTGCCTGACCGTAATGCAATCATCACAAAAAGAGCATGCTGCACACG
>NZ_JAHLEX010000139.1 GCF_023476575.1 Anaplasma phagocytophilum
CATAACCAACACTACCTTCCATAGCTACAAGCATGTTGTCCTTAAACCCAATCCGAGGATCGGGTGTATTCCAGTCAAACTTGTTAGACTCAAGTTTGACACTCTTACCATCCTTTAAGTATGGATATACTGCCCTGGTCTCTCTTATACCCTTGTATATCCAAATAATAGGTTCCTATATAACTAATCTACAAAATTCCAAATTTATCTAATAATAAATCCATGGTTGGATGTGATAGTGGAACTTAGAACATAAAAACATACAAACTAATAAAACTTAAGGTAACTATATGAACCACAGATACAAACCCTGGGCCTGATTATAGCGCTAATGGCGGCTAAGTATGGCTTACAAATAGCTACGGGATATAAAAGATCATAGTATTTGTTCCTAGTAATACTGCCTCAACCAGTTTTGCATAGAAACCACACCTCGAGCTATCGCGGAAGCTGGAAGAAACACTCCATTAACAGCATTTCTACATTTTACAGACGTTGTTGTTAGCAATGTGAAAATATTGAAAATTTTCCCGGAATCCCTCGAAATTTTTTTCGTCTACGTCTGTTATCCATGTTTGGCAACCTAAGTGTTCTACAATTGACATTAGTTCCTTTCTATGCTGTGGATCTAGGTGTGACATTATATCGTCTAGAAGCATTATCGGTGCCTGGCCATCAATTTTATATTTTGCTGTTGCAGCTGTTAGCAAAAGTGACAACAGTAAGATCTTCTGTTCTCCAGTTGAGCAACTACTTGCAACAAGGTCTTTTTTTTCATTGAAAACCTGAAAATTATCGTTGTGTATACCAAAGGTAGTACATTGCCTTGCAGCGTCTATATTACGGTTATTTCTCAAACGTTCTGCATATGCATCGACTGCGTTATCAGGATTATCTAGTAGTTCAAAAACTTTACTCTCCAGGCGTATTATAAATTTGAAAAACGTGGACCTCGAAGAGTTTTCTGCCAAGGTGGTGTGCAATGTTTCTAAGACGTTGTGTCTTATTTTGGCGATATGTACACCACTGGTGCTCATGATTTCCTCAAGACTGCTAAGCCAATGGTAATTCTGTGGCGATTCTTGTAAGATTTTCTTCCGGTCGCGTTTCGCTTTTTCATACTTGACCATATGAAGCGAATAGTCCTTGTCAAATATATGGACCATTCTATCAAAAAACCTCAGACGTTCAGTAGGAGCCTTCAATAAAATATGGTCCAACTGAGGTACTAGCCACAGTATACATAAGATCTTATGTAACATATTGTAAAGGCTGGCCTTTTCATCGATAGTGACAGAACGCTTGTTGTTTTTTTTAGCTATGTCTACGGAGAAAAATTCTCCATTACCAACTATGTTATAATGCACTAGCCATGGTATTGTTGAACAGCTGTTCTGCATGCAATCAGCACTGACGTTGCGCAACCCAGGACCTTTGGATAACAGGGATACTGCCTCTAGAATGTTGGTCTTTCCTACGCCATTTTCCCCTAACAGTACCACTGATTTTCCGTTGCTTTCTAATTCCACCTTGGAATAGTTACGGAAATTCACAAGTTTTACACTTTGTACGTATGACTGAAATTTGCAAGACATACAGAGAAATCCACCTCACCTACAGGGTGTTATACCCTACCTAAGTGTAATATAGTGAATTTTTTTGCTATGACGAGAATATAAACGCGGATTGCACCAGAGGCCTAAGATACCATCTTGAAAAACATATACAGACTAGAGCTTAGTTTTTATAGTGGCCACAAAAAACAGCATTACCACAAGCAAAATAAGCAACACAAAAAGAAATATATTTTTCCCTCTGCGTGCACGTTTAAACTCACACTCTTCCACCAAGACACCACCCCCAAATTCTACTTAGATTTACTAAGTGCACCTGGAATTCTTCAGCATATCGTATCTAAAATGTCAAGAGGTTTCCATAAGAGACGCGTCATCATGTAGGGAATAACAGGGTATTAAGAGCAAGGTGCATGAAATACAAACCCTCAGTAGCATCGAAGTACGAACGTAAATG
>NZ_JAHLEX010000014.1 GCF_023476575.1 Anaplasma phagocytophilum
CATTTGTAAACGAGACACTACATCATAAGCTAACTCCTTAGCTAGTATACTGCATCTGCTTTATTTCTTCTAATAATAGCTTTCCTGGTAGCCTTATAAGAGAGCTCCAAACATCAAATAACAGACGCTGCAAAAGCGCAATCGCGCATATCTTAGGTAACCACCAGAGTGACATCTCAATACTCAGTTCCAAAATTATGGACTTTACTTCACAATAACCGAAATCATAACCTAGCTTACCTGCCAGTAGAAACTATGAGCGATTTTTCGACTATTTACCACATCCAAGTGCACCGTGCTTACAGGATTGTAATTGTATCCCATAACACTAAGAACACAGCACCACGCTCCCTAGCACAAACAAACACAAATTCACTACTTTAGTTGCTTAATATGTATTCAGAAAAAAAGTTGAATAACCGTGTTTCGAGAACGCCGTTCAATGCACAACACGTGCTTATGCCCATAAAACAGAGCCAAACCACAGCAATACAGATTCACCCTATATATCGCGCTTCATAGTACGGCCTTTTTCCCGCTCCCACTCCCTAGCTTTAATAGCCTCCCGCTTGTCGTATAGCTTCTTACCCTTTACCAGCGCTATTCTTACCTTAGCCAATCCCCTTTCGTTAAAGTAAACCAATCTCGGAACAACCGTAATACCCGAAGACTTAACGCTACCCGCAATCTTGTTTATTTCACGCCTTCTCAGCAGCAACTTGCGCACCCGTAACGGACTATGATTCTTATAACTCGACCTATTGTATTCAGATATGTGTAGATTATGGACCCATAACTCCATACCACTCTCTAACACATAAGCATCACCCATACTGACCTTATGCTGCCGCAATGACTTCACCTCACTACCCAACAACACAATACCAGCATCATACTCACTGAGAATAGTGTAATTAAATCTAACCTTTCGATTTTCCGCTACAATATCCATACACGCGTCAAGAAGTACTAAGATATTCTCTTAGCTTTTTGATTGTAGTCACCTTAATACCGTATGCACTTGCAAACTCCATGATTTCAGGCAATCGCGCCATAGTACCATCCGGATTCATAAGCTCACAGATAACCGCAGCATGCGCCGCACCCGCCAACTTGGCAATGTCTACCCCAGCTTCAGTGTGACCACCTCTCTTCAAAACACCACCAGGATTCGCCACTATAGGAAAGACATGCCCAGGCGTTACTATATCATCAGCACCACTGCCATCAGATACAGCCTTCAATATGGTAGCAGCCCTATCACTCGCCGATACACCTGTCGTTATCCCATATCTAGCATCAATGGACTCAGTAAAGGCCGGACAACCATCATTCGCATTTCTCCGAGGCATAAGACCCAAGCCAAGCTTCTTAGAATGATGTTCAGAGAATGCAAGACACACCACCCCACTTCCATATCTTATCATCATATTGATAACTTCAGGACTCACCCGATCAGCTAAAGCTACCAAATCACCCTCATTTTCCCTCTCCTCATCATCGAGAAGCACAAATACCTTCCCTTCCGCAGCATCCTTAACAACTTCTTCAATGGAAGAAAAGACAGCCGCACTCGGCTCAAAACTCATACTAAACCCAATACCTATATAAACTCAATTTTGTTAATTTGATACACCTTATAGTCCCCACGCGGCGTCTTTAGCTCAACACTATCACCTTCTCTCTTACCCAATAGAGCCAAAACCAATGGCGACTTAATCGATATCATATTCTTCGAAACATCCGCCTCATATTCCCCGACTATCTGATACCTGACCTCGCTAGTAGTATCACTCTGCTCATCATATACGGACACAGTGACCGTTGCTCCAAACATAACTGTATCACCCGATAGCTCTGATACTTCTATAACTTCAGCCCTGGACTTCTTAGATTCAAGCTCCATTATCTTGCTTTCCACAAGACCCTGACGCTCTCTCGCAGCATGGTACTCAGCATTCTCCGAAAGATCACCCAACTCTCTAGCATCAGAAATAGATTTGATTATCTTTGGTCTCTCACTCTTAAGAGCTTCCAGCTCCGACTCCAATTTCTGGTAGCCCCCCTTCGTAATAGGAAACCTAGTAGTCACATAGTCGCTCATACAGTACCTAATCTCTAACATTCACTGTCAAAAACTCGCTGCGAACCCCCGGATAATCTCCAACAGCTTACCTCGCACATCAGAAGCAACATTATCCTCCAACAAGCAAGCCATGAGATCTCCATGGTCAATCCGCAATTTCTCCAGCAGACCCCTCTCAAATCTACACATATCACCAACAGGTATAGCGTCAACACAGCTATCAGACCCCGCAAGCATCACAGCCACCTGCTCTTCAACAGACAGAGGAGAATACTGACCCTGCTTTAACAACTCTACCATCCTCCTACCTTTCTCAAGCATAGCCTGAGAGCTCGCATCAAGATCCGAACCAAATCTAGCAAAATCCTCCAGCTCTCTATACTGCGCAAGAGACAACTTCATAGATCCAGCAACCTTTTTTACCGCCTTCACCTGCGCAGCAGAACCTACACGCGATACCGATAACCCCACATTTATCGCGGGCCTAAACCCCCTGTGAAATAGCTCCGACTCCAAGAAAATCTGACCATCCGTGATAGAAATAACGTTGGTTGGAATATATGCAGATACATCGCCAGCTTGCGTTTCTATAATGGGCAACGCAGTTAAAGATCCACCACCCAGCACATCCGACAACTTCGCAGCCCTCTCCAAAAGCCTAGAGTGTATATAAAACACATCTCCCGGATAGGCCTCCCGACCAGGCGGACGCCTCAATAATAGAGACATCTGCCTATATGCCACCGCATGCTTAGAAAGGTCATCATACACTATCAAACAGTGCATGCCATTATCCCGGAAAAACTCTCCCATAGCACAAGCAGCATAAGGAGCCAAATACTGCAAAGGCACAGAGTCCGAAGCACCAGTAGCAACAACTATTGTGTAATCAGACGCCCCAGCCTCGCGCAACTTACTCACCACCCTCGCAATCGAAGAATTCTTCTGTCCTATAGCAACGTATATGCAATACACCTTATCCTTCTCACCGACTACACGGTCATTGTACCGCTTTTGGTTTATAATAGTGTCTAGCGCTATAGCAGTTTTTCCCGTTTTCCTATCACCGATAATTAATTCACGCTGCCCACGCCCAATAGGAATCAGCATATCTATAGTCTTAATCCCCGTTTGCAAAGGCTCACCAACAGGCTGCCTAGCCATTATTCCCGGCGCTTTCACCTCCACCGGATTCTCAGCATCACATCCCGATATAGCACCTTCACCATCCAAAGGCACACCCAAAGGACTTACAACACGCCCTAGCAGCGAAAACCCCACCGGCACCTTCATCAACTCACCAGTGCACTCGACGGAATCCCCTTCCCTTACTTCCCTATCTTCACCAAATATAACAACGCTTGCAATATCACTCTCCAATCCAGATATCACACCACGCACACCAGAAGCAAAAGCTACAGTCTCTCCAAATCCCGCTCCATACAACCCGTAAACTACAGCAATCCCATCCTTTACAGAAAGAACCTCCCCCATGCTACCCGCTTTCACGGGACCACCAAAGCTCTCTATCCTTTCCTTAAGAATCTTAAGAACCTCACCCGACGATACACCACTCATGCTTCATCCAATAAATCACTAGATACTAAAAATAGCTTCCTTACTAATCCTTGTTAGCTCACGCAACTGCCCTACGTAAGAGGCATCCACCATAAAAGTGTCACCCTTAGCAACAAAGCCACCCAAAATTTCCGGATCCGTACGCCTAATAATAGTCTCAGGATCACCATACTGCGCCTGCAACATACGCAATATTCTACTCTCTTCCTTCTCCGTCAAAGGAGCAGCAGAAATTATTTCCAAATTAAACTTCCCAAGCCTCCGCCTCAGAAGAGCAAAAAACTTCTCAAAAATACGGTTCAAGCTAGCAAACAGTCCGTCCTCTACTATAACACAGACAAAGTTCACCAAAGTACCATCCAACGCACACGCCTTTTGAATATCCCGCAGAGCTTCCACCTTAACTCCCAACGGCACAGTAGGATCCGCGAAAAACGCACGCACACCACGATCCTCACATGCACAAAGCAACGAACGGATCCCTGCGGAAACTTCTTCCGAATTATCCTTAACTAAATCCAATAAGACACGCGCGTAGACATACTCAGCGCGCCTTTTCACTTGCTGTCTCACAACGCCCAAAACAACGAATAAGGAAAACCATCCGTATTATTACGCACACCTCATATCCAGTCAAGTAGTTTCCCTTTGGCATGTATGCACCATGTGCACATGCTAACATTAATAAAATTTATTATGCTATATACTACAAAAATATCATAAAAGTTCGCGGGTGCTCCTAAGATCATGGAGCAAGATCATACAGAACAGCAAATACCTTATCAACATATCCCTTATATTTGAAGTAACAGTACAAACACGTCAGAAGCGATGCCGTAGCCGTCACGATAAGAGTCTTTATTGCCAAATGCGCGCGCTTTGGTGCACTACTAGCACATCCCACTACGGGACCTTCAGTCTCATTCATCTCAACATTAATAGGCAGGGAAATAAATAAGGCTATCCACCACGTCACAACAAATACAAGCAATGCCTCCGCTATCACAACCACCCCATTTATGTCATGCAACCTCGTAATCAAGCACGATTTCAACGAAAATAACACCCGTCACTATTAAACTCTTCTCTATCCCCGCCACTTTATCGTGTTAAATCCCCCACATTCGTCACATTCCTGACACCATTCCTCTGGCACATAACAACACTTCTCGCATGCCCAGTGCATATCAGGCACTGAATCCCTGCGCATCATATCAATCCAATATTCAACTTCGTCTAAATTACCTAAACGCACCATAATCTCAAGCATCATAGCATATAGCCCGGCATACTTATACTTCGTTAGCGCCTGCTTCAGATGCTTCTCTGCAGCATTATACTGCTTCAGATCCATGTATTTTCTCACCATCAGCAAGAAACTCATGTAGCTATCAGGATTTAAGGCATTAAGCTTTTCTACAGCAAGATTTTTATCTTGAACCATCGATAGATAAAGAGATGCTACATCCGGATGCGGATTCCCTTTGTAATACACCTCCAACTCCTCCAAGGCCTTTTTTACATTATTCAATTTTGCATTAAATTTAGCACGCCATAATGTTGCTTGGAGACCAGAACCCCCCTTAATTACTCCAAACCCTTCTCTAAAATTACCTTGCATGTAGTGCAATTCCGCAAGCTTACAACGTGCAATCAATTCCAAGTCATTTAGGTCATATGTATGAGAAACACCATACTTCTCTATTAACTTTAATGTAGCGAGAACCTCATACCATTGCCCTTCCATACGAGCAATTTCCAATCTAAACAACACCGACCACCGTCTTGAATGGAAAACATTGCTTAACCTACTTAGAACTCTAAGCTTGCAATCTCTACTCTTCTCGTTTGCCAGTATCCCAACAAGCCACGAACCCAAATCTACTTCCTGCAAGGCCTTTGATGGCATCATAGAAAAATGCTTCTCAGCGATCTCATACTGCCCTATACGAAAACTAGCACATCCCTCTAAAAGTTGTAACACTGGGCTATCAAACTTTGCAAATCTCTCAGATATCCCTACAATTTTTCTTACATTATCAACATGACCTACACTCAAAAATGCAAAGCTTTTTCCAACTTCATCATACTTTTTCGATATATTGCCACGCCGAACCCTATACATACACAGTGCACAAGCAAAACATGCACGCCCTACTAGTACAATGAAGAGAAAAAGTACGCACAGCATAAAGACTACAAATACAACGTTAGCCTCTACGCTATAACCTAATACCTCCAGCTTCAGCGCTAGCCCTTCGTATCCTTGAACGGCAAAACCACACGCTAGGGATACAACTATGAAAATCAGAAAATACGTAATCATATGCCCTCGGGATTTCTATTAACACGCTCAATCAGTTTATTGTATATCAGAGCAAGATGCCCTTCTACACTCAAAACAAATTCCAGATCACGCATCCACAACTGGACCCTAGGAACAGACTTCAACTCACTATTACCAATAAGCTCCAATGCATCGGTCCACGCTCCTGAATCCACTAAATTCTCTAAACTCACAAAATCCTGCCACACCCGGTCATTATGGTTTTCAATGGAAATCCATTTAGATAAGTATTTCCTCACAGGTCCGTTATGCCCGAAATGCAACGACTTTTTAATCGCACCCAATTCTTCCTTTATCTCCCTATAACCTTTACGATGGGTAAAATTCTCTAAAACCTGCAAACTTTCGTCAATTTCCCGATCACGCAACTCTGCTAGCATAGGCTTTACAGCCCTTACAGTGTCACTAGACATCGCCCCTAAAGCAAAAGATCTACGTAAATCCCATACAATCAACAACACCCTTGCCAAACACTCCTGTGGTATACAACCATCTTTATTGACAATGACTGTCTTGGGAGGCATAGAAGCCTTCATCTGTTCTACAAGAGAAATAACTTTCTCGGCTTTTATGGAAGTGTCAGAAAGCTTGTTATTGAAGGACGCACCAGCACTAGAAAGCTTCTCTACGTGCTGAAGCACCGATGCTAAATCCTGCTTCATATCGAGCAACAAAGTTTGCCTCATATCAAGAACAAAGTATACAATTCCTCCCATCCATAGCGCAAAAATACAGAATATACTCATCCAACAACATGTTTCTCTTCGCATTTGCTTACTCATATTTAAGAATATCTACAGGATTTTGATACGCTGCTCTAAGCGCTGGGAGCAACGCTGCTATTAGTGAAATACACAACGACAATGATGCCACTCGCACAACATCTAAGAGTACCATCTTGGACGGAATGCCTTCCAAGCAATATGCGATAGATTCAAAAAGTGCACCCTGGCCGAACATTATCAAAAAGTCACTCACCCTCTCCATGTTTAAAGAAAACAAGACACCCAAGCAACATCCTATTCCAGTACCTATAGCACCTATACACACACCGCACATGCAGAAGATCCGAGCAACCGCAAACTTACCCAATCCCATAGTACGCATCACAGCTACAGCCTTTGTTTTGTCTTGTACCAACACAGAGATTCCTGAAATTATATTGAAGGCAGCCACAACAATAATTAACGTCAGAATAAAAAACATCGCATCACGCTCCAACTCTAATGCGTAGAAGTACTGCCCATGCTGGCTTTTCCAATCTTCTACCCGCATCTTGGTCTTTTCAATGAGTTCTTTTACGATATCTGAAGAGTGCAAGGCATCGTCTACTCTAACCTCTACATATTGCATTCCACCACCGTATCCTAAGAGCGTCTGAGCACTTTTGAAGGGCACATAAACAAACGCGCTATCATATTCGTACATACCCACATTAAAAATCCCAGTAACTTTATACTCCTGCGTTCGTGGCATAGTCGAGAAGTTGGACGAGGAAATCACAATCACCTCATCACCGTAGTAAACATTTAAGCTTTCAGCTAATCTCGAGCCTATGATTATTCCCGCCTCTAGCTCTTCGGTGTCTCCACTTACTATGTATTGCGACAGCTTATCGCTTATATCATGCATTTCCATGCCCCTTAGCACCGCACCAACTGCTGCATGTTCTGATTTTATCATAACCTGCCCTTCAAACACAGCTACCGCAGACACTACACCTGCTGTATTTTCTACTTCTGGAATAACTGCATAATACTCAGCATTTTGACAATGGACAGTAATATGTCCATTCATTCCAAGAATGTTATGCAATAACTTAGCCGAGAAGCCGCTCATAACCGCCATTACCGAGACAAGTGTAGCTACTCCTATAGCGATCCCCAAAATGGAAAACACGCTCATGGGAGAACACAAAAATCTTCCCTTTTTAGAACTCAGATACCTACGCGCAAGTAGCCACTCTAAACTCATTTGCGTTGTTATTGTACATTGCAGAACCATCTATATCATGCTTCCAATATGGTTACAATTTTCCCTGTACATCCAAATACTACAAATACCTTTCTCAAAATACTATGAGGCATACACGGTAAAAGAAACCGCCCTAATCTCAACAACTTCACCACCTTCAATAGTTTTAGCAAGTAACCCAGCCACTATTGTTTTTTCTTCAGGGGTTAGTTCTTTGACTAGGTCTTTAGCTACGGCTATGGCGTTATCGTTGCTAGAAGATCCGGTTCCTGTAGATGTAGGCCAGTTCTTACTTCCATCTCCTAGCAGTGTGGCTTTAACAAAGTCTTTTAGGACCTGCGCCGTTGCGCTATGACCATCGCTTGCATTAGAGTGTCCAACATCACCACATAAAGCATGTCTTCCCTGAGTTCGCACTTTTCGCCACTAGAGTAGCAGCGTACTCGGCATACTTGTCGCTCTTGCCCGGAGCGTGCTTCGTCCTACAAACCTTGGTATCGATGTTAGGGTGAGAGATTTCAACAGCCTTAGCAAAGTGAACAATGTCCTTACCTTATCTAATAATAGATCCTTATACATAAACCAGATATGAAATCGAAAGATTACGAGACAAAACATACCTAGAGACTGCTTTTAGATACTCGGAGGAGCGTAGTTACTTAGTCTCCTCGCATATTAAACTCATTTGTAAACGAGAGACACTACATCATAAGCTAACTCCTTAGCTAGTAGATATACTGTATCAGCTTCATCTTCCTTACTACCACTATCTCTAATTCCCTTAGTCTTGCTTTGTAATAATAAGAGTTACTGTGTATACTCCTATTTATACCTAGCAATTCATAGGTAACTGGCATACTTACCAGCGTATTCGAAGAAGAAACGGCCCTAATCTCAATGACCTCGCCCCCTTCAATAGTCTTAGCAAGTAACCCAGCCACTATTGTTTTTTCTTCAGGAGTGAGTTCCTTGACTAGGTCTTTTGCTACGGCTGTGGCGTTGCTATTAGTAGGGCCCATCTTAGCACCTCCAGTTGCCCCAGCCTGACCCGTAGGCCAGTTTTTCCCCTCACCTACTTTCACAGCGTTAACAAAACCACTAAAAGATTTAGGCCCCGTCACACCGCTTGTTGCGCCAAAACCACTACACTGAGCTGTCTCCGTTTCGGTTGTTGTCGGCGCAGCTTTATAAGTTGTACCCTGGTTCGTAACCAATGCAGCATGTTTCCCACTACAAACCTTGGTATCGATGATAGGGTGAGAGATTTCAACAGCCTTAGCAAAGTGAACAATGTCCTTACCTTATCTAATAAGAGAACCCTATACATAAACCAGATATGAAATCCTAGGATTACTAAACAAAACATACCTAGAGACTGCTTTTAGATATTCGGAGGAGCGTAGTTACTCAGTCTCCTCGCATATTAAACTCATTTGTAAACGAGAGACACTACATCATAAGCTAACTCCTTAGCTAGTAGATATACTGTATCAGCTTCATCTTCCTTACTACCACTATCTCTAATTCCCTTAGTCTTGCCTTTTAATAATAAGATTTATTACGTAGGCTTTAACAAATCCATGGATTGTTTGTTAATAGAACCCTGAATATAAAGCCTGATACCCAATAATAAAACTTATGGTAAACACCTGATAACAATACGCGAGATCACCTAATACCCAATAACTTGGCGTATAAATACAATAATGATCATATTAATATACTATTTTCATTGCGCTCCCGGCTTTGCCGTAACAATCTTTGTAATGTGTTCCTTAAAAAGGCTAGTGTTAAAGCCGGCAGTTATACCATGCCTCCAAAAACCATCCTTGAATGAGAGCATTGCAAGAAACTGGGTTGATTGCTCAACAACATAGCTTTTATCTTCTGTTGCCGTATCATCCTCAATGGCATTCACAAGCCTAGTCACATATTCTTGTGTAAAAAAACAATAGTAACCATGTTTTGTTTTCTCTTTTTTTTTCGCAGCCTGAAAAACATTCACTTTTTTCATAGCCTTAAAAACATTGTAAGCCCATCCACCTACGTACGTGTAGTCACACACATCAGATACAATATCATCGAATGACCTCTTATCAAATATCTTCCTAAATGCTCGTGCCAAAAATTCTGTAATGTCGTCTCCATAAGGCAAGTCATTGCGTCTAAAAGACCCCTGTTTCTTAGCATAATTATTTTCGTATTCCTGCAATATTGCGTTACAACAAGAATCCTGCATCATCTTGATAAATTCTTCTGCGTCCTGCTCTGTATATTGCAGCGACTGTTCTCCTTCCAAAACTCTGAGAAGCTTGCCTAACGTATTCACGTAAAACTCTAAAGCTACAGCATTACTAATCCTGCTCTTTTTCATGAGCGAAAAAAGAACATCTAAGTGCTTCCCCTTGGTTTTTGCTATCAACGGATCTAGTAGCTTTTTGAATCTCTCTTCTATTAACCAACGGAAGATATCCCATAGTTCTTCCTCGTAAGCTTCAAAACAGCTTTGTATACTTGATCTTGCATCACCTCTAGCACCACTACTGCACCACACATTATACATCCGCATCAATTGCGGATAATGATTCTGCAGCGTGTTAGAGAACTGGTCCGTCTGCGCTATTACATCATAACCAGCAGCAACACCATACGTTCTTCCCTCAATGATATCTACAATTTTGCCAAGATATGACCTTAGGAACTCTTTCTCGTTATTATACTTTCCATCCTCCGCAAGCATGGAAGAGAAAAGCCTATTAGCGTTAGGCCATCTTCCCCCAGTGAAATCACGTAAAGTCTCAAGAAGATCTTCAAGAGAGGTACCCCCAAGTAACTCACTCAGTTCTCTTCTCAATAATCCGATAGTGTCTTGCGCATCAGAGCCACTTTTCGGAGCACGCTCTTTTTCGAATGCTTTTAAGATTTCAGGATAATTCTTCTGTAGAACCTGTAATAATGCTTCCACATCCCTTTTACCATACTTCGGACGTTCTTCTCCCTTACCCAAAGCGCCTAGAAGCCTTTTGAGGTTACCTTCAAAAAATTTTCTGCCTGCAGAATCCTTAATCCCGTCGCGTTGCATAACTTCGAAAAGATCACTGATGTGCTTTCCCTTGGTTTTTTGAGTCAATGCAACCAAAATCTTTTTCAATTGCTCTCCCGATACAACACTGAGCAGATCCTCTAATTCACGTTTTACAACTTCCCGAGCTTTCTGCGCACCAGCCCCTATCTTACTAGCTGTTTTATTATCATATGCTTTTGTGTATGCTTGCATCACCTTTGAGTAGTGACCTTCTAGAGTCTGTAAAAACCTTTCCGTATATTTTTGCCCCCATGCGCCAGTTTCTACATCTTTTTCCTTATTTTCAACAACGCTTAAAAGCTTTCCAACATATGTCTCTAAAAACCTTTTCTCAGTTTCATACTTCTGATCATGCTTTATCATGGACTCAACAAGCCCATTGATATTCTCCCAACCATTCTTAGTATGTTTCTCTAAAGCTGCAAGCATACTCCTCAATCTACCATCACTGCTCACGCTTTTATCAAGCTTCGAGGATCTCGCACCATTAATGATGTTAACTAAGTCTCGTTGGAGAGCCCCGATGGCGTCCTGCGAACTCACATACTTTACTTTTGTAGCATACTCCGCCGTATATGCCCGGAATACATCTTGAGGATACGTCAGCGTCCTTAGAAATCTTTCCGTGCATTCCGATACTAGCTCATCTGCATCTCTAGTTAATTTACCTTTCTCAATAATATTTGCAATCTCGTTTAGGTAGATTTTAAGAAACTTTTCACTCTCAAAACTCCTGGACCGATTCCTATTCATAACTTCAACAAGCTGCCCAAGATGCAACCATTTTCCCTTGTTGTGATAACTTATAACATCTAGAAGCTCTTGCCATCCTCTTTCATCACCACTTACTCCATTTGAAACACACTGTGCACTATCTATCACCTCCCTTAACTCTTTTCTGAAAACTTCCATATGGTGGGAACTGCCCAGACTCATAGCTTGCGCTGAAGCGTACTCCTTCTCATACGCTTCCAATACTTCGCGTTCATTTTGCAGTAAATACATCAAATCGTAAGACGCAATGTATCTTATATCCCAAGCAGGCTTATTCCCACGGAAAACATCGAGAAGGCTACTTAAATAGTCATTCAACATTCCTCCGTTCCCGCTCGCTATAGATATAGAAGACCGGCTTCCTATACGACTCAGGATTTCGAAAAAACCATGAATCTGCTTACCTTGCTTCTTAGCCTCAATACTAAGGTCTTTCCATAGCTTGGCAAAGCGCTTATCGACCAAGGACACTTTGCTCTTAAATAGCAACTCCTTGAAACTCGACAAGAATATTTTCTTTCTTTCTAAGGTATCATCTTCCTTATGATCGCGTTTTTGTCTATTAGCTGTATTGGATACTTTGATTCCCTCATACCTTAAAACTTTCTTCTCGCTGTTCAGTGCTTCTTCAAGAGGGTAAAGCGCATATCGCACCTTTTCCTGAGCCTCTATCAGATACCATGTAGAAAAATGCTCCATGTTCGCTAGTTGCTTTACTGTACCCGAAAATAAAGGTGAGTCAGCAATGTAATTGCAAAATTGCTCTGTAGATATTGCTTTAAAGAAGTTTTTTGTTGCATCACTAACATCAACACTATCCGCTTGCTGATTTAGCTCCTTTAATACGTTCAACATCTTTTTCTCACATACCAAATTTGCACGCCATTTTTTGATATTTCCTACAGTACCAGACCATTGCTCACATGTAATCTTAACACGCCCATGTGCACCATCCTGTACAACGTTTATATCTGATCTTGCGCATCCACCTGTTCCCGGAAAACTGCTAGGAGCTACTACTTGAATGTTATTACTCTTATCATTAGGGTTCCTGATGCACCCAGCCTCACTGGCATCCAGTACCCCCGAAGATTGATATGGACCGTGATATGGTGTATACACCTTGCTTTTTCCAATAGCTTCTGTAAGTCCTTCTGAAACTCTGTAATGCATTAGAGCTGACGTACCCTTAGTAGCTATTTCCTCCGATTGCCCTCCACCTCTTGCTCCTAATTCCATAGTGCATGTTCTAGCGTGAAAATCATCACACAAAGATACCAGTGTATTGTAACCCAAGGATTTCTTCGAATCTCCATGTGCTGCGCTAGCAATTCCACCTTTCCCCACCTTTATCGAAAGGTATTGTATCTTCTTTAGATTAGGCTTTAACAGCCCCATCACATATTCACCTTGCTTACCTGAAGCTCCAGAAGACAACGATCCAGCCGCGCCAGCACCCCACATTTCTATTTTCAAAAAGTCACATGTAGCGTTTTTTTCTCCAACTTCTAAAACATACTCTACATACCCGTCACCTTGCTTGACTATGTCACCCTCTTGTTCCCCATATACGTATTCATGAGACGGAAAATTGCTAACACACATACCCTGAAATATAGGATTTAGTGGCATAACATACTCAGGAGCAACTTCATCCCTATCTTTCAAGAATATGGGCTGAAAATTATCCAAACTCTTATAGCGGGTTTTACAGTGCCCTGCTAACACACCTTCACTACCATCCGCGCTGCAAAAATCTTTGCGAGGAAATGCCCTGTAGTTGTCATATTGATATGATATATTATCCCTACATAATACTTGGCCGCCACGGAAGTCATTAACTTTGGAAGATAGAAAATATGTACCACGACCTATCTTCTCCATTTTATCTATCTCTGCTTGACTCAGCTTTGATAGATCTATGGACTGACTATCTGGGCATTGAGCATATTTTTTCTGCTCGGATTGAAAGCTACTTGCGACCAAAACTTTTTCTAACTCACTAATCCAATGATATCTATCACCTCTTTTTACATAGAATTTCTTTGTTGCATTATCTGGAAGAGTAAAACAAGTTACATTGCTACTTGGATCTTCGATGTAGAACTTTTGCAAATTCGCGCAAGCACCACTATCCTTATCACTCAAAACATTACCATCCTTGCCCAAACACCTCATCTCTTCTTCCAATTCATACTTGTCCTTATTCAACTTGGGCTTTATAACCGAAAAACCAAAGTCCTTATCTCTCTCCCCAGGCATCATGGTAAAGTCGCAGTATTTGGTTGGCTTGCTATCTTTTTTGTCGTGACAATCAGGAAACCGTATTCTTAAACCTAAACCTCCATCTGCATTACTAACAGCAGGATCCGGAATCTCTGGAGACGGCACACACTCAACAGATAGCCGTCCTTGACGCTTATAGTACAAGCACACTCCGTCACCTACTTGCCTTACTGCATACCCATAATAAGAAATACTGTCATCATCGCCAAAATAACACGATTGAGGTTCGCTTGCTTGATACCTCTTCTGACATTTAGAGTACTTATAGTAACCCGAATCTAAAGTCCCATTATATCCATCATAATTGCCAACATACGCGCTGGTCTTCTGAGATTCCTGGGCGGGACTTGAATTTTGCATACGCAATACTCTTAATCCCTGCATAAAATAAGACTGCTTACTAAACTCCATAGGCAATGCTTTAATATATGCCTCTCTAGCAAAGACGTTACAAAACCCTGGAACAGCCGGAGTAGAAGTATCGACTGGGACACAACCGTGATAAGTTGTATAGTACTTGCTTTCAGAGTAGCATGCCTGCTCAAGTTTTTCGTCAAAACTTAAGTCTTCATAGTTGGTAGCCTCACTAAGTCTCTGTTTACGCATTACCTCCGCTTCTTGACGCAAGGCACCTCTGATAATGGAAGTATACCTACTACATGCGCATATTTTTAGAAGCCCATCAGAAGGATCACGCTTCATGTATCCCAGTACAGTACCATCAACCGTTGCTTGAAACTCCCATCTTTCTAATGAAAACCATTGGTACAAATTTCTGGCTATTTGAAAGCCAACTTCTATACTTGGGGCTTCAAATATCCCTCCTGTACCACTATGTTTGTGCTTACTCTGCTCAAAACGGGTATAAGGCGTGTACAAGAACGCCATTACTTTATTTGGCATATTCATTAAAATCAGACAACAAAAAAGGAGCAGTGATTTGATAGTGAGAAGCTTTGCCCTGGGAATCAAAGACAGACGCTTGCTTGCATTTCTTACGGACATACAGACACGACCAGCTACTGTATAAAATGTATTAGCATATTTCGGGCAATAATCACAAGTTCATACGAATTTACTTAAAAAAATATTAATATCAACTTAGAATATCTATTCATATCCTAATATTAAAAGGTTCATTGTGAGAGAAATATAGTTTTTACTGTTATATCCTATGGAATTTTCTTATGACTCAAAGGTTTTTATAGACCACTAATATTAAAAGTCCATTCTGTAGTCTTTTCTTCAGTGGTGAGTTTTGTTAGGTCTTGAGCTACGGCTGTGGCGTTGCTGTTAGTAGGGCCTATCTTGGCAGCTGTTGAGTTCCCAGTCTGACCAGTTGGCCAATTTTTACCATCTACTAGCCCTACAGCACTCACAAAAGTGCTCAAAAGGGCCTGTCCAGCTCCAGCTGTCCCCCCAAAACCACTGCACTGAGCCGTTTTCGTTGTCGTTGTTCCCGGATCAACGGCGTACGTAGTCGACGCAGTGTCACCGTTGATCTTTGCATGAGTTCCACTACAAACCTTGCCATCGATGATAGGGTGAGAGATTTCAACAGCCTTAGCAAAGTGAACAATGTCCTTACCGTTTATTTTGGCAAGAGCAGCAGCAAGCTTGTCAGTCTGACCAGTAACAACATCATAAGCCAACTCCTTAGCTAGTAGATATACTGTATATGCTTCATCTTCTCTCTAATAATAGATTCCTAGATCTCCAATCTCCAGAATAACAAATTTATCTAATAATAAATCCATGGTTAGCTATGGAAATGCAACCTGGAATATAAAGCCTGATACCTAATAATAAAACTTATGGTAAACACAATAAAAAAAAACCTGCAATATGAGCCCAACATAGCACTCAAAGTAAATTGGATTTGTTCTTCTAGAAAATGACTCTCGATAGCTGAATAATGCTAAAAATGACTATACAGATACCCATATCAATCACTCACAGAGATCGGAAGAGCGTCGTGTAGGGAAAGAGTGTGATCTGTCGTG
>NZ_JAHLEX010000140.1 GCF_023476575.1 Anaplasma phagocytophilum
CTTGTCAAAAGCACCACCCACAGAGAAAGAGCAACTCATACATTTCAAAACCACAGAAAGTATATGACGCTCTAAGGTGTTCTCAGTTACTGTGCCTATCACAGAGACATATACACTTGCCACAATGAGACACCTTCGAACGAGCACCCTTACACAGTGCCTGCCCAAAACACTTTTCAAAGGCTTCACGGAGACCTATATCCATGCAAAGCCCAACACTCTGCAGCCATACAACAACTTTGCCAGTAGCCAAAACTCTCTTTCGTGATTCCCAGAACTACAAGGCCCGTCCCAGCACCGCGCTTTCGGAAGACATAGCACATTCCAGAATGCTATACGCTTAGTTCTTTCTAAACTTATCAATAAAAATAATGTTATCCTGGGTTGTATGCGACGACACTACATCCTCATCAAGATCATCGTCATTGTCGGAATCCACTTCCATCTCTAGCTCTATATCGCCGTACTGCTCTAAATCAAGCGAGAAGTTAGATATCATATCAACGTACTTCACTATAGCTCTAAAAGGTATTGTAATGAGCTCTTCCTTACCCCTAAAGCTAAGCACAACACTAAAGCCGTTTTCACTAACGTTAAGCTCACGGAACTGATATTGTAGAACTATAGTCATGCTCTCAGGGTACTGTATCCTTAGATAATCAGGAAGAACAACGCCACTGCAATTCGTAACAAAAGAAACGGCGACATGAACATCCCTGGTAGGCGAGAGCTTAGAAAAGAAGGACATAGCCTCCCTCACAACACCGCACATTGCAGAATATACTAACTTGCGATAATCCACTAAATTACCCATATAACCTCTCACGCATACAAATGCAGTTGTCCCCTAAGGGTTATACCCATATAGAGCAGAGCTTGTCATTATACCATAAATAAATACGGTCGCTAAAATAAAACTTACCGCGCTGCAAAGAAATTAAATCATGAAACGCAACTCACGGAACCTGTAAACAGTCCCACACACGATGCACAAGAAGCCGATAATCTCCGAGATGGAGGCTTTTCTGTTGCCCGGTAAGCCTCCGAGACCGCGCTAAAGGCACACTAGGCTGCAGCTACGAAAGCTGTTTCCACGTTGTCATTAGCGGCAACGAAATCATCGTTTGCACTTATAAATATGACCCAGTTATACGGCTGGTATTCCCACCGAGCAACAGCCAGCTTCTTTATTACGCCTGTCTAACCTGTTTCATCCCCGCAAACACGTGGAGATGCCGAGCACTGCCCTCGGGTCCAAAACGTCTATTCCAAGTAACTTTTATTGCCATAGTGAAAGATCACGAAGGAATTGTACTCCAGCACATGGAGAAAGTCAAGCAAGCACACTAAACTTTCCCATCACGTTGAGCTCCCCGGGTCGGATTCGAACCAACGACCTACTGGTTAACAGCCAGTTGCTCTACCGCTGAGCTACCAGGGAACAGCTCTAAGCAGACGATACCGCTATTGCTATATAAACAAAAGCCAGACTCACGCACATCAGCGCGTTCCTTATATATAACAGTTTCGTACTTCTTTCCACAAAATTGAGAAAAATTTTTGCAACAAGTCTTACATACTTTTGAATTGTACATACATGGTGCCTAGATTTATATCCGTGGCGTGCAACCATACCGATCAACATACTATGGATGTTCCATGTATGACTCAAAATTATCTAGTTTAAAAGCATGCAACTGCAGATATTCCGTAGTGTGCTAACATACAATCGTCCTTCTGGATTTAAAAAATCCCAATTCATACGCGGCAGCGCCCATAATGCTGTATCCATGAGATAATCCCCATAACGAGTGTAAAATACGCTAATGAGCCTCAATTTCCACAGCATAATAATCTGTACAGTGTATATAAGTTGAGAAAGAGATTTACCAGTAACCTAAATGGTATTTCACCAAGCAAAAGACGTAACTAGAGTACTATACTCTGAGTACAG
>NZ_JAHLEX010000141.1 GCF_023476575.1 Anaplasma phagocytophilum
TAGGCAAATCCAGCAGTGTAAAACATCGGATATACAGACTGATATGCTGCAGCAACCGTATAGCTGTTCACATGCCTTAAATAGCCTCTCAAATACCACGAGCATTCGTACGCTGTACTAAATAATTCCACCTGAGGAATACGAAACATCCTGTAATAATCCTATATACTTGAAGTTAAACTTTTCAGGATAACTGCAAGGAGCTCCATCGTCCACGCGTAGATTGTATCACAAAATTTTTGGTCTGTGTATAGTACTTGAAGAATTCAGCATGCCAGAATTTTGCGTGCGTGAGAAAATCTCTACAATGACTTTTGCTCAACAGAGAGTTTACTAGAGCTGTGCCGCTGGCACGTACAGAACTACAGTCACTTCAAAAGCAAGGTACAAAAACTTGCAAAACGATGTCGCATTCCATAAAAATGCAGGCATTTAAAGGACCTCCATCCAGAATGTCAAGATTATACAGACAATCCCCATTATAAACTGCAGCAACTTTTGCTTTATGTTCTGTACACAATTTCAAATGCAATGCGACTGGTACACTTGCTGTTCGAGAAGCCGTTTTCTTATCGTACTAGTATCAGTTAGAACACTTCCTGGCCTATGTTTGTTGCTTTTTGTATCATGTGAACTACAGTGAGCTGTATCCTCAATGTTTGAAAGCTCTCTAACATCCCATTCTCCACTACTTATCCTTTCTACAAGACTTCTCGGATATACATTGGGTATGCAGGCAGACAGAGGTGGTATGATAATGAGCGATAGTACAGGAAAGGCTACAGAAAGTCCTAAAGCTCCTACAACTAATGGTGCAATCAGTGCTCCTGCAATACCCGTTGCGATGCTGCTCAGCAATGAGTGAGCAGCACGCTCAGTAATGTAGGGAAGAAAACCATCTGTAGCGAATAAGGATGGCTCTTCAAAGCGTTTGCGCGTGCTAGGTGGGGTGAGGAAGTCCGATACCTTTGTGTATACAGTGCAGAGGAAAGAAGCTGCAGACTTGAATACTAAGTGCATATTTGCCAGCATTACGCACACTGTGTAGAATATAAGAGAAGCTGCGGGAATAAAAACTAAAGAGAATGCTGCTAGTGCTGCAAGAGCGATGTACGAAAGCGACAGAAGCACAGTCAAAACAGATAACAGTACAACTTTCTTGGAGAGCGAAATAGCAGAGTATAAGCCTCTCTTTAGTCTATTTTTAGCCTTAGCCAATGAAGGAGATTCGCTTGAGGCGGGGTCATCTTGATATTCCCCACCTCGTAATATGCGACGTACTGTATCGCTGTACAATGAAGTTACTTCCCCAAGCAGGAAGATAGTCTTTATGATGCAGTACTCACTTGGGGATCTGGTGGCGCACAATATCACTAATGACGAAAGCACCATCCTATTATACAGCTTGCGAGATAACTTTTTGCTTTTTCCTACAATAGACATCACGGATACCCAAAATTTGAACTAGTTTTCTTGATTGCAAGAAGAACCGTATTCTACATAAGGTAACTACAACAACTGCGCTAATGCAACAAGTAATTTCTTAACTACTCCACGTAACCAATGGAATTTCTCGTATGAAATAGTCTTAATTACGACTCATATCTGACATTTTACTATGTGTTCTAGTTTACGAATGAGATATTGCAGTACACTTTCCTTAAGATACGGATATTATACATTGTAGCATTTGTCCGTTCTAGTTACAGTTTTTTTCTGAATATATTAAGCAATATGCATATGTCTCAACTAGGCTGGTAGTGGCTGGCATGATAAAAATACTTATCTAAAATCAGCGTGTAGCAATATAAAATACGTAGATGCGATAACACCGGAGCGTGTTGTAGTCTGTGAGAATTTGGACTTTCTACTTAAAGTGCCGCAATTTACAGAAGGAGAAAAGACTCCTGCATTCAAA
>NZ_JAHLEX010000142.1 GCF_023476575.1 Anaplasma phagocytophilum
TGTGGTATCACAGAACGCATACTTGTCGCGTAACTGAATAGACTATGAAGAGTCTAAAGGTTAGAGACGTATTACGCGCTGCATTAGCTGCTTTTGTTTCAGGGGAGATGTTTAGCAGTAAGTGTTTTACGATAGATGGTAAATTGCTTGCCTAACATAAGCGTATTAGCGACTTTTGTATCGCGATGAGTAAAGGTGCTTTTTTGTCGTTAGGGTCTGGTAAGAATGTGTAACAGTGCTAGTGATAGCTTGCCATTTTAGGTGGTTAATTTAGCATCAATTTTTTTTGGATATAAAGTAGTGGATTATCGGATGGATGCAGATACTTAGTGAAGATAAGTATATCAGGTCCACTGCGGGATGCTAGATAGGACATCGCAACATATGCTGCTGAGAGGAATATTAATGCCCTGTAAAAGAGTGTTGAAAAGTTCCACGTAGCAACTTTAAAGGTATTGGAAGATTTTTTTACAGCATTGTGATATAAGCAGCATAATACTGCTGACTTAGTATGTTTTGTCAGAGTTTTGAGATGAGCAGTTGCTTGGAGCATTGCGTATATTGCGATAAAGCTTGTAAAAAATGGTAGCATATTTTGTAGTGTGCCTGTGAGGTGACTATAAATAAGGAGGGCCTGCGTGTGGATGCGTGCGGTGGTGATCCCATGAGCATATTTGGCTTGTGGTATGAGGAAGTACTAAGGGTGAAGAGCGTGAGGGAACCCTCTGCTATGGTTCTTGCCACCTGTGATTCTGAAAATAGGCCTTCTGCCAGAGTGGTGTTGCTCAAGAGGTACAGTGACGCTGGGTTTGAGTTTTATACAAATCTTGAAAGCAGAAAGGCAAGGGAAATAACTTTGAATCCATGTGTTTCTCTGGTTTTTGATTGGAGGCCTATCTATAAACAGGTGCGTGTAGAGGGGATTGCTGAGTTTATGGATGCCAGTGAGTCAGATGCATACTTTGCATCTAGATCGAGAGAGAGTCAGATAGGAGCTTGGTGTTCTAGACAGTCTATGATCCTCGAAGATAGGGATGTGCTGTTGTCTAAAATAGAACTTATGGAACGAGAATATGAAGGACGAGAGATTCCAAGGCCGAAATTCTGGGGAGGTATTAGGGTAGTTCCAAACGTGATCGAATTTTGGATGGATGGTAAGCATAGGTTGCATGATAGGAAGCAGTATAGTAGAAATATCGATGGGATATGGACATCAGTTTATCTGTATCCTTAGCGGATAGCTGCTCCTGGCTTAAGTTTGTAGGAGGCTAGAAGTTTTGGCGTATTACTAGCAGTTTACGGTAACCAAGGTTTACAGTGCTTTTAAACCCAACGATCGAGAATCTTGCTGCGGTTGTGTAATAGACTTGCATACAGCTGTCTTTACAGGATGTTATCCATTTTCAGCCAAGGAGAGTAGATATAGCAAAAACATCTTCATATGTAGAAAGCAAGTTAGAAGGTGAGAAGAGTACTAAAGATGTATGGGATAACGCAGCATACTGAGGTCTAGTTTGGTCTTCGGAGACGGAGACAATTTCTTCAACAAGTTAGCTAACCTAGTGAGAGTAATTCCATTTATTCCCCTGTTCGTAGGAGGAAAAAATCCATTGCACCCTGTACATGTTGATGATGCGTCTACGTTGATGTCTTCTTGATAGAGAATTAAGTTTCATAAGGATAATATGAGTTGCAGGTACTAAAGTTTATTCTTTGAGAGAGCATATAAAGTTTGTTCTTGTGAGGAAGAAGCCTATGCTATCGATTCTAAGTAAAATGGCCAAGTTCGTGCTGAAATCTGCTAAAGAATGCGCACAATATCAGAAGGCTCAATGTTCCAAGCACTCGGCCACAACCTTTACATCACTGTCAGAAAC
>NZ_JAHLEX010000143.1 GCF_023476575.1 Anaplasma phagocytophilum
GCGTGTTGTAACGGAATGCTACGCCTACGGAAAAAAACCAGGTTCTGTTGTGGTACATGTTACAAGATATCAAGGGAGAAGGAAGGAAAAATGTTTTTGTAATCAGTGCCACAATTTGAACAATCAACGACATAACATCGTCCTTGGTTTCTAAGAAAAGGAATGCGTATGGCTCCTCATTGATGCAAGCTCTTGCTACATTAAGTGAGTGTGGAATATTACATTGTTTTATTGCGTAAAATCATCTCAATGCCTTAGTTGGGCCATCGGCTTATAATAGTGTTACTGCATACCTTTTTGTATTCTGTCTGGTTGGAAATGCTGGACATAACCCTTATTTACGCTCTTCTATCAGGTGGATAATTATCCTAGTGCAGCCGTATTTATTTATCACTGTTAACAGTCAGTATGGTGGGTTTATGAGGACTAGCTTATAGCACAGTGGCTTTTCATAATTTTGTAGTGTCTTAAATTACATGAGATGGTATACGGTTCGGCTAGCGGTGAACACTCTATATCACACGTTAGATTTACAAGGGTGACAACGCTTTGCAATAGGGACTTAAATGCACAGTACATGCAAGCTCCCAACCACTATAGCCTGAAGTTCCGGAGCAGATTTGCGTATGTCTGACCGGATATACGCAGGGACATGTAATGAAAATTTGTATATAGAAGGCGACCATAGTGGACTATGTTCTTTTCGTTAATAACATCATTTTTGCATAGTATTGCCGGATTTTGTGCTGAGAATATATCTGTACGGAGATATAAAACATGTGTCATGTAATACACATAAATGTGAGCTATTTTTGTGGTTATAATATTCCATGGGTGTGAGATTTATAGCGTAGCTGGATGCCTTTTCATACGAATGGGTTTTCATGAATCAGTTTCTGGTTAGGCTTAGGTTGACTACTTATGGCATCTTGCTAGAATAGAGAGTTAGTTTGCTTTACATGGAGGTTTTGGTGAGCAGAGTTTGTGATATTACAGGGGCATCTAAGTCTTTTGGTAATAAGGTCTCCCACTCTAATCGCAAGACTAAGAGGAGTTATCTGGTGAATCTGCATAATGTCACTTTGGTTAGCGAAGTTCTTGGCAGAAAGTTTAGGGTGAAGGTTGCTAGTCGTACTCTGCGTACTATAGACTATAAAGGTGGGTTGGATCTCTATCTGTTGAATACTTCTTCAAGAAAGCTTACAGAAGTGGCTCGTAAGATAAAGAGAAAGATTAAAGTTGCTGTTGCTACAGGGAAGTCTAAGCAGTCCGATAATATATAATTGCTTAGACGTGTTTCGTTATATGTATCACAAGTCTATTTGCTGTGCGTGTTATAGCGCAGCAGATGGATCTACTCTTTGGCACGCTTTAACAGCGTAAGATTTGCTTTATATTTATAAGGAACCGCGTGTGTTGCGCTATGGCGGTGCTTTACTCGCGTAACTTTAGGATTCTTTGCTACGGAATAACAAGAGAGATTATGTATGGTGCTGAAGTAGGAGCGATATAGCACTTTTTGGCAAAGAGTACGCTGGTGAAGCGTTTGTCAGTATTGGTAAATTCAGAGAACTTTAGGGTCTTCCTTATTATCCTTCCTTTCTAGTGACTGTCGCGCTTAGCTTAAGAGCAGTTGTAGTTTCAGTGTTCTAGCATCTTTAGTTATGTGAATTCCATAGTGCTGCTTTGTAAGGGTCACAAATTTCCTGTTTCTGTATTGTTATGGTGGTTTTTGCGTGGCAGAAGGGTATGGTAGTGAGTTGTTGGTTGGTATAGGTACATCAGACTGTATAGGATATTGCCTTGTTGTCTTCCAATGCGGATAGCTAGTAATGCTTGGCTTATTTAAAAGGTGTTCCAGCATCTGTGTTGCGTG
>NZ_JAHLEX010000144.1 GCF_023476575.1 Anaplasma phagocytophilum
CTCGTATCTTGAAGATAATAGATATACAAAGATCCAGCTTATGATCAGAATACACAACACCTCCTCGTTATAGCGTGAAAAAGATATAAGAGTAGGTGTTAGGAATTGTGCAAGAACAATGAACACCGAGCCCACACAATGCCACCATCTCGCAACAACCTGCGAGTTACCTCAGCAAAAGAGATCACTAGAAATCGCAATCACCCCTAGTATCCAATCATGCGATCAAGACTACTTCAGACGTAACAACAACCCGCAGCTTCCATAAAGTTAGGACAGAACCACTTTACAAAAAAGCAAAACCCCCAAAAGTCCATGGTGCCCATGGGGAGACTTGAACTCCCACGACCCAAAGGTCAACGGATTTTAAGTCCGCAGCGTCTACCATTCCGCCACATGGACAGAGCCTAATATTACCCAGAATAGAATTCCACAACCAGATTAACCTCCATGTTAGCAGGATAAGGAACATCTGAATACTTAGGAACTGCAAGATATTTTACAGAGAGCTTCTCAGTGTTAACGTCTAAGTGATCAGGAACACGCCTTTCTTGAGACTGTACCGCAGCCAATACCATAGGAAGCTGCGCTGCCCTCTTTCTAACCTCTACAACATCACCAGGCTTTACAGAGAAACTAGGTATATTTACTACCCTACCATTCACAGTTACATGCTTATGAGAGACAAGCTGACGTGCAGAGAACATAGTCGGGACAAGACCAGCACTATAAACCACGGATGCAAGCCTAGATTCTAAAGCTCCCACCAAATTATCTCCGGTATCCCCCTTTTTACGGTACGCTTTAAGAAACACATTTCTCAGCTGTCTACTAGAAACAACATAGTAGCACTTGAACTTTTGATGGGCGACAAACTGCCTACCAAAACTTGAAAGCTTTTTGTAACCCATAGCACCGTGCTGACCAGGGGGGTAATTCCTAGTGTTGAACGGGTCTTTAGACCTACCCCACAAGTTAACCCCTAGCCTACGGCTAGCCCTGTATTTTCTATTAACAACCGCTACCATACTACCTACACAAAAACAAAAAACAAACCCCTCAGCGCAGCCACACGAACAGCTGCCGCAACAGCGTAATATCTACGTCCCGGTGGGAAAGTATGATCATTTAAAGGAAGCGTGTCAACCAATTTTGTTAGGAGGAACGGGGACATTTAGTGTGTTCAAACCAGCGCTGTATACTCCATTTTGTATTGTGCATATCATACAAACTTGTTAATGGGGAGGCCAATACGCGCGGGAAAATGTGTGTGATTATCACGATAAAAGTATCTACAGACTCTATAGATGCAATAAAAATTTTTACCTAGGTTAAAAAAACAACGCTGTCACACCCCGTAGGCAAACTGCAGGGAAAAAACCGCTATGTAATTCAAATTTATGCCACAACTAGCTACCGTACACTGACCTTACATATCTATGTATTGCTTGCTGGATAGGTGTTTACGTGGGAAAAACGCAGTTGCGAAACTAAAACAGGCGCTAGCGTATCTCCATCAGGTCGGCTTGTTACTCAATTTACATAATCGTAATATGATGGAAGATCAGCATATCTATTGCGGAGTTCACACCATGCACTAGACTTACAGCACGTTTTCTCCTGATATCATGCAAATGCAGCAGGCCATACATCATATTGATAAATCTTGCTTACTATCGCAAAACGAGAAAAGTCCCATGCGTGTTTTGCACAAACGTACCTCCTTCTCTAAGTTATCTGTTTTATAGTGCACCATGTGAGGTAATAGCCTCTACCAAGGATGTACAATTTTGTTTCTAA
>NZ_JAHLEX010000145.1 GCF_023476575.1 Anaplasma phagocytophilum
ATGAAGAGGATATGCTAATTGAAGGGGATCCTGATACAAAACTCACCACAGAGGAAGAAGAACTACTTGAATTGTTAATGGTAACATCTCCTTCCAGTAGAAGCTCTTCTAGAAACTCAGACTCTCAACCTTCCCCACCTAAGACACCTAAGACACCTAAGACACCTAAGACACCTAAGACAATAACCGTAACTGCAGAAGTGCATACGCAGCTATCAGCTATAACAGCGGAGCGCTACACTGCTCAAAATCACTTGGAGGAACAAAGCATTGACCTCTAGATGATGCAGCTAACATAGAGGTCATACAATAACTGCAATACAGGTTGAACAAGAAAAGTATCAAAGTGTATGGATGACTCATTAGGGCAGAGGACGGAGTGTTATGATGCCCTCTTCAAGTGCGTTATTGCGCAGTATGATGAGGATGAGGTGCCTGAAAATACCCTTATTAAGGGAAAAAGCAGGAGATCTATCAAAAAATAACCTTGCAAAAATAGCCTCCTCCACTTTTAACATCGTTACTGCTCTGTTACTGCATACCGATGTGCGTACAGTTAGCGCTCATATATGGGTTATCAAAAGACAGCTACTCAACTCTGAAAACACCAGAATACGTAGACACTCTATTTGGTATTGGCAACTAACACTTTGAACCAATCACGCATCAACATAAATCTGGGAATAAACTTCTTGCTCTATCTATACAACTTCTCAGTAAAACATGTTACAAGAAGTGCGGTATGAGTTATACTAAAATTAGTATCAATACTAACTATACCGTGTCTCCTTGCATAACCTAAAATAGCACTAAGTCACTACCTGTATTATCAAACGCGTATATAGATAATAGATAAGTTTCTATCATCCCACTATTACCAATGTTCATACTACTACCCTTAAATCCACATTAATTAACATTACCCTTGCACAAAACACGCAACACTAACCGCGAGGTGATTGCTGCATGCAAGCGTTGGGAATAAGTTATAGAAAGACGCATATCAGAAAACCCCTCGGCAGAATTTCACTAAGCACCTCACTGCCACAACAAAATTTCTTCAGCTCATGGGGGTACACGAATTTCCCTCATGATTCAACCTCACTTATCCGACAGAAAGGATGGAACATTTCGCATCTCTCAGCAAGAAACACAATACAGAATCACACCCTTTACCTCAAAAAAGCTCCAGTTTGCAATATCGTACAGCTGCGAAAATCTGCTTTAAACAACAACTAGATGCATCAGCATATTTTTATGCGTCATTACCTTCAGCAGCGATCTAAGTCTCTTAAACTATCTTGCTGTATTTTTTGCACGACGCCATAATATATACCCCTGTTTCCACAAAACAATCTACAAGTTCTACATGGATGAGCTCTAAGGCACTAGCGTACTCCATGAATTTTGCAATCATCTAAAGAACACATAACCAATTACTAACATTAAATTCATTGGGAATATTAGGACATTCTACTAAAAACCCCAAAAAATTTTGTTCTGCATAAAAAATATTAAGAAAAAAATATAATTTGTGTATTATTAAGTATAGAATGCTAATATTAGTATATTAAATGGTGATACAATGCACGCAAGTCGTAGATTGGAATCTCTTGTTCTTCTTTCTATAAAATCACTTCTGGATACAGATGCAGAAATTGATTCGACGGAATTTTGCGGTGTTTTGCTAAACAAAATTCAGCATAACACCCCTTATCCAGAGTTCTATAGTATTTTAGTCTTTATGCTTCAATACTTACAGGGTATGTT
>NZ_JAHLEX010000146.1 GCF_023476575.1 Anaplasma phagocytophilum
CCCAAATACTTCTGCGTGCTCTATTATCTCTCCATTGTGGCATAGCCTTAAAAATTCTTCCCGATCCACAAAATAGTAGTCTTTCCCTTCTTTCTCTCCTCTCCTTGCGGAACGGGTCGTGATGGAATTTACTATGTTGATGGGTGTGCAGATGCTCTATGCATTCATAATGCGATCTAAAGCTGTAGTTGTGTGCGGAAAACAAGATAGTAGGGTAGGAGTGCCTTGTAGCTATTGAGTTACACTTTTTAGTGCCCGCTGTGTCAGAAACTACTATCTCCTTTTAAAATTATGCTACACGTAAGCAGCTATATCTGTACAGCATTGCTACATATGCTGTGCGCTGGTAGTATGGTTAGTGGACAAACTAAACATGGCTTGGGAGGCAAGTATACAGCCTTTCTTACTTAATCTTGTGATCTTGAAATAGTGACACGTTACCGCGCATGTACATTTTATGGAGATTGTGAGAAGTAATATCTTGATACTGTCATTATTGAGGTATCATACATTTATGTAATTATTTGTGACGACGCAATGTAATAAGCACTTCAACGCGTACTATATTGAGTAGTTAGGTGGCTTTGTATGTTGTCATAATTGCTATAGTACGGAAGATATTTGTAATTGTATAACTTTCGTGGCTATTATCAATAACGTGCTATTGGTATTCGGTATGCCATGGAGAAGTAGCGCTCTTTGGGTCATTTTCATTGACTGTGAGACTCGGGGATGTTATTTGGGCACGTAGCTATTTGATTAAAGTATTGATGAAATTGCAAAATGCTGAGGGTATGAAACTGCATCAGGATAGAGATGATTTAGAGTACGGTACGGAGTACACAATCCGCGGGAGAGTGGTAGGGTACGCGGAGTTTATGTGGACTCTATTTCAGTTATTTATAGCATCACCGCTACCATTTTGGTTAGCGGCGCAGTATGGCATCGGGTGGGTGGTTCTCACAGGTTTGAAGGTAAGGGCTATACATTTGTCATTTGCATTATTCTTGCTATATTTAGTGATGCCTTCTTTTAGTAAGGCGGCGAAGTGTCGTAGCACTCTTGACTGGATATTAGCTATTTCAGGTATGGGGGCTGTTTCCTATGTGTTGATCTTTTATGATGCTTTGGCTGCAAGAGTAGCTATTCCCAACGGGATGGATATAGTTGCAGCAGTAATAGGTATTCTTCTTTTACTAGAAGCTGCAAGGCGTGCCATAGGATTTCCAATAGTAGTAGTGGCCAGTATTTTTCTGCTATATGCTGCTTTTGGCTACTTTATGCCTGAAGTAATCGCTCATAAGGGACACGATATCGCGTCTATCGTCTCGCATGAGTGGTTGACTTCCGAAGGCGTGTTTGGTGTGGCACTGGGCGTGTCATGTAATTTTGTATTCTTATACGTGCTTTTTGGAGCTTTACTGGAGCAGGCTGGTGCAGGTAGCTTTTTCATGAGATTGTCATTTGCGCTGCTCAGAGGTTCGGTAGGGGGACCAGCGAAAGCGGCCGTAATAGGCTCGGGATTTATGGGTATGATGTCAGGATCTTCGGTGGCTAATACCATAACTGTCGGTTCCTTCACCATACCGCTAATGAAGAAGATGGGCATGTCGCCAGAAAAGGCAGCAGCAATAGAGGTATCAGCAGGAATTAATGGGCAAATTACACCACCAGTCATGGGAGCAGCAGCGTTTCTGATGGCAGAGTTTT
>NZ_JAHLEX010000147.1 GCF_023476575.1 Anaplasma phagocytophilum
AAAGCATGCTTCATTCTCTTATCCTTGCTTTGTGCTTTTACTGCGAATGCTACATTCTCCACTATAGTTTGGTGTTGAAACAGCGCTGGGTGCTGGAAAATTAGTCCTACATTGCGGGATTCTGTTGCGATTACTACTCATATTGTGGTATCCAGCAGTACGTTCTTTGTAAATGCGTTATGCTTTTATTATGTGTAGAGTCCGAAAAGAAGTTCCAACTGGAATGAGAGGTAACTCCTAGATAAAAAGCTGTTCTTAACTCGATAATGCTGACGAATGATAATATGGGCAATATTTCACTAAATATAAGAAACAAGAAATGTGTCTTATAAGCATCAGCAGTAAACCCTATGAAACACATACCTAAAGCGAAGCAGAATCCATACATATGGAATGAAACAAAGGTCCCCACTCTGCTACGCGAGATTTTCTTCGATATATCTATCTTGATCTTGAAGGGCAGAGAATGCATCTCCAGTGGTATGAGTCACCGTACGGAAATTATACGAATACTCCATCACAAAGGAGAAGGACCCATGCATATGAAACAGGGGTCTCCACACTACATAGCATAAAGATTTCTTCAATCTCTGGTAAGGAGGAGCACAAGCGTCAAAGCATAAAACTTACTCCAAGAATAGGTATTGTTCTGTAGAGCCATAACTAATGCGATGCTGGCAAAGATCATGCACTAACATCATAATATCTACCGCGTAATCTAAAATAAAAATGCATTTTTACTGGAATTAGTCGCAAGACATAAAAACTATACTGATGCTCCAGTAGAGAAGAATAGGACCTATGCCCCATAAAACATGAGAAACACACAGCATAAAAGAGTGCTTTTCTGGGTATACAATCACAATGAAGGGATTAACGTATTGCTAGTTCAACTTGTGGTATAATTATGAGAGCGATTGCATGGTTTATAGCCATTGTAATGGCTCTTCAGCGCAACACGGTACACAGATTCAACATTAAAATAAGGTCTCCACACTACATAGCATAAAGATTTCTTCAATCTCTGGTAAGGAGGAGCACAAGCGTCAAAGCATAAAACTTACTCCAAGAATAGGTATTACTCTGTAGAACCACGATTAATGTGATGCTGGTACGGGAGTCATTACAGTGTTCATCATCGCTTTAATGCCCTCGTAGACGAACATATAGATTCTACGCCAAAACACATTGCACTGGATACACCTGAATCAGACTGTCTTGCCCGATGTACACGTCCCCCAATCCCAGGTCTTTGAGCTTCAGCATCCACATTGATATTCTCATTAGCAGGCTGTGCAAGGGCAGGTAAACTAGATCGCGCTGTATTAGCAGCGGTTACCACGTGTTGTATATGCTCCTGATTATTAGTCTCACGCGGCACATTGGATGTATCAAAACATATTGCAAAGCGCCTTGTTCCTCCAGACGCACGCTCACGGTCACATGAGACGTCAGAGTGATGAAAGAGAGTGAATCCAAGCAATACAAGAGGCAGTAAAAGTAATGAAACCATCGTTGCAGCAATAGAAAAAACACCAGCTATACCAGCTACTACTGCTCCAATAGAAACGGCAACGACACTTCTGAAAAAGCCGCACTGTGGGCTTCGATTCTCACTCACACTAGATGATGTGACCAAAGCGTAAGCATCTTCGCCAACGTCAACAGGGTGCACACGCAAGCACAAACATGCACATAGAAAACTCTT
>NZ_JAHLEX010000148.1 GCF_023476575.1 Anaplasma phagocytophilum
GAATTCACAGATTCAGCTGAGATTCGTAGGGTATTGTTTCTGATAGCTGGGATCCTTGGAGATACAGCATTTCCTGTCGACGCTGGCATTGAGAGAGAATTTGCCCAATGTGCAAACCTTTGTTCATCGATCGCAGGTATTTTCCGGGAAAATACTAATACATACGTGAGGACAGTACTTGCCGAGTTGGTAATTTATAAGCTATCTGGCACTGCTTCTAAATTCAAGGCAGCTATAGGTCGGTATACACCACTAGACGATCCACTTCTTGAATGCAACGTATATGTTTTATGTAAATTAGAAGGTCTATTAAAAAGGGCATTTAAGAATTATCTAGAGCCGAGAACTGCGGTACTTGGATTATCGGAAGATTTGAGTCTTCTATGCAAAGCAGACTATTGCCTCTTAAACATACTGAATGCAATTGCATGCTTAGATGCTTCAGAAGAGCTATATCGAACAGAGAGGCAACAGTCCTTTCGAGCATTGGGCGAAAGGTTTATTATAAAGAAGTTATACTGTTCTATGAGTGCGGGAACTGCGTATACTGCTGCTGTGGAATATTGGAGGCATTGCAAAGCTGAGAATTATTCAGGTACAGCAGTGCGTGAAGTTGTTAGCAATTCAGAATATGCAGTAAACCTGATGTCATCAAGTTTACTGCCTAACCCTAGCATTCCTGCCTGTGTACGTAGTATGCTAAAACAAGCTTCATTATGTATGCAACGAGCTATGTGTCTTGTAGATGATACCGTGAAGTCTGTTTATCCTTGGGGAAATATGGAGCGAGGGTTGCTTCCGTTATTGCCGGGTGAATTTCATCCAGATATGTTGTTAAGCATAGATAGACCTGGAGGTCGCGCTCGTCCGATGTACGGAGATGGGGAACAGAGATTCAGAAGATTACCGAACAGCGAAATTTCGTCTCCTTTGCTGTCACCTATGGCACCACCGGAAAATACTCTCACTATGTTATCTAGCTGCTTCTTTTCCACTATGCACTAGGGAAGGACTGCCTTCATACTATATAGGAGGAATGACATTTCTAGTATAAGTTTTGCAACTCGCAGACATGGAAAACGATGTGGAGGTTTTGTCTTGTAGAGTCTGAAGGACCTAGAAATCGTGCCATGCTTATACAATTTATTGCACTATGTCTGGCGTAGATTTAGAATTAGAAACCTAGGGGCTACCCCAATACTTACACAGCCCTCGCTATGCTAGGTGGAATAGGTCTGGACAACATCCTCCCTTGCTCTCATACTCCACAAGCAGAAATACAATTGGAAATATTTAAACGTTGTAGCAAATTTCGTATATCAATTCCTCTACATCCACCAGAGCAGCACAATCATATATATTTTTTATAGAGAACCAGAGAAAAGAAGTGCTGCAACTAATAACAAAGTTATGTGCTTAGAGTTTGAAACTCTTAAACAAGTTAACAAATAAGTGTGCCACCCAACATAAGTGCAGAATATCGGGAAGAGATGGTGTTTTGAATTGTTATCTAGTAGGTGAAAATTATATCAGGATACTCGTAGTATATCCCAGTAGTCTTCTGATAGATCCGTGTCTGAACATCGCAAGTAGGCTTAGAAAGCCTGTTATGTATAAGTAATATGAAGCCCTCATCATTTTGTAGGAGTTATAAGTGACAAAAGTTACTTACCTACTTACATTCCTCTACCTGCTATTT
>NZ_JAHLEX010000149.1 GCF_023476575.1 Anaplasma phagocytophilum
CTCACTTAAGATGCTCATATAGCCAATATGACAACATCCATAGATTATCAAATCATGTTGAAAGGAAAAATACTGGATTTGAGTTAAATAACCATAGCCATCTACAAAGCACACTACCCGTAACAGCCTTTGAAATAGGAAACTCAAAAGTTGCACCCACAAAAACCACTCATGCTCTTTACGCGCGTGTAATAAAACAAGTTTAGATAACCTATAGCACACGAGAGCGTTGACCAGTTACTACTCCAGCACTCTACTCACATATTTGCAATGGGTTGCGATACAATATCCCTTATGGCATTATTTTTCTAATTCAAGTGGGGTAGTACCGCAACAGTATTGTAGCTGGTAAGATATTCCTGGAGTTACTCTCTATAATTTCGATCTTTATCGAACTGAAGTTGCTACAGGCTTTTTTATTTGCAGAACGTTATACCTGCAAGTGGTTACGCGCACCTGTAACAACAAAAACTTCTTCCATTTCCTGAATACTGCCCATAAAAACAGGAAATAATACGTTATGCAAATACGTATCTTGGTTGCTGTACATCATCTGCATATCTCCATGACGGTAACTATGATAATTTGCAAAATCATCACAGAATAAGCTCGCATTATCCATGTAATCTCTCATAGCATGTCCTCCATAGTTGCTTGATATAACATACTTGAGACCTCCTGCCTGACGTAATTTTGGCAACTTCACTGCAGTATCTCAAGGTGCCTATGTACACTCGGAGTCACAATAGCTATTGGTACAATACTTAATTCTTCATACTTTGTGATTTCCATCATCTTTTCCGCTTTCACCTGATGCGATTTCCATCACCATAGGACTGACACTCTGCAAGCAATGATCATTTTCATCTTTTGTAAGCGAAGATTGTCCTTCGTTTAACGATATATCATTATCTTTCTTCTTACGGTTTATATTTTCAAAAAATGCACAAATTTCTCTCAAAATTTTCATAAGTAAATCTCCAATCAATTTTCCAACATTGTAAAAACTCTCCGCACATAGCTAATGTTCCGACATTTAATAAGTAAGCGTCGGAATAGAAAAACTCTATTAGGATGTAGAAGCATTATTAAAATGCTCTTTCCCAATCATAAATTAATATATTAGCATATAATGCTAATATATTAATATTTAAGATCTAAAAAAAACTTGATGGATTTTAAAAATGCAAATCAGCATATTACATCACTGAAGACACAAAATCTCTATAGGATGTATTTACCCATTCCGTCATAATGTTTTCTCTAGTAAGCAAAGGCACTTTCTTCAGTCTTTCTACTACAACACTTATAAATTTTACCTTACCTACAAGCCGCAATGACTAAGAAATTGCTCTTATATCCGTAATTTCATAATTATAAATAATTTAATAGTAATAATGATATGTTATATCCTATTCTTAATAATACACAGTTTCTCACTTGGTTATGATCGTGGTACTCAATCAAAAATAAATGCTGGTAAGTTTTTGCATATCAACAATCATCCAGTTCATAACGAACAAATATGCGGAATTTTGTGAAAAGATGCTTACATTGCCGGCAAACTAACCTACTTATTAGGTACCACAGAGTGAATGTTATTCATAAGGGACTAGTAACCCTTATAGGAAAGCTAGGAACGCCAGCAATTCTACTACCATGTCTATACTTTCTATCTATGCGAAA
>NZ_JAHLEX010000015.1 GCF_023476575.1 Anaplasma phagocytophilum
CAATGAGAATAGTTCACGAGGTCAGACGTTATAAGTCAGAGAATTGTATAGCCATGAACTATCCTGTGAATCGACTTTATATATCACAAAAAGCACTAAAATAGGCCATCTCCCCCTTCAATCTCAGCACGAGGAGTTAAAACAGCAACAGAATCCACGGCAATAACGTTTACCGCACTAAAGTTCACAAGATGCTCAACAATATGCAACGCCTGTTCTCCAGTGTAAGGCTGAGATACTATCAGAGTCCCTACAGACACCTCCAGCTTTTTAGCTGATAACGTATCCAAAGCGTGTTCGGCATCAATCCTTTACTGCGTCCATTGATTGATGCTAGGCATAGAATAACTACGGGTGTGTCGGTGAGTGACAGGGCTGCTACTGTATTGAAGGCTGTATCTGATGGCAGTAGTGCTGATGATATAGTAACGCCTGGGCATGTCTTTCCTATAGTGGCGAATCCTGGTGGTGTTTTAAAGAGAGGTGGCCACACTGTGAAGCTGGCGTAGACATTGCCAAATTGGCAGGTGCGGCTCATGCTGCGGTTATCTGTGAGCTTATTAATCCTGATGGTAGTAGGGCGCGATTGACTGAAATCATGGAGTTTGCAAGTGCAAACGGGATTAAGGTGACTAAAAAATGCACAAGCCTCACCGGTTTTTTGAGCCTCAGTAACGACATGAATAGCTAAAGTAGTATTGCCAGAGCTTTTTTTCAGGGCCAAAAAATCTCACGGTCCCTAGAAAGCCTTCACAACGCTAAGGCTGCGTCTAGCGCAGCACGAAGGGAACAGATCTTACCTATAATTTCTAGGGCTGCGTGGGCTGGGCACCCATAGTGAATTTGGTTACAGTTAAAAGAAACGATACAAAAGCTCCCAAGGTACAGTATTTAGCGTGAAAAGCACCGACGGAGGTAAAAGATTACGTCAGCAGGTTTGCTATTTTGATAGATATTCCAGTTAATTTCACATCGTGGACACGTAGAAAATCCACCTGTTGTTGCGCAAAAAACGTAGACAGTATAGCCGTTGGAACATCTCTTTCTGATAGCTCAACGGGTATCAAAGAAAACATAGATTTGCGTGAATGCCCCACGAAGACTGGAAATCCAAGCTTTTTTAGTCTCCCTATGTTTTTAGCAATGTACCACGAGTATGCGGGCAGCTTACCAAAGCCAAGGCCTGGATCTAGAATTATGCGTTCACGAGCTACACCCTGCGCAATAAGAGTATCAACTCTCGAGCACAGCCATTCTATTATCTCATTTAGTAACTGCTCAGGTTGACCAACATAACTTCTGTCTCGGGATACGGGGAGCCCAAAGTGGTGCATAATAACGATTTTGGCGGAACTTGCTGCCACGACCGCCGGCATATCAGGATCCAGAAGACCCCCTTGATCATTTATGTAATCTACACCCAGCTCCAGAGCTAGTTCAGCGGTCTTTGCATTTCTTGTATCTATGCTGACTTCTACATGTGCATTATGAGCAATGCGTATTATTTCAGGCAAAACTTCTTTCAGCCTATACCATTCTTCTTCTTGTGTTATGGGAGATACACCAGGTGCCGTGGATTCCGCGCCTACATCAATAACATCCGCACCATGCTCTATTAGATCTGCAGCGTGTCTAATCGCAGCATTAGCTTCTAAAAACTCACCCCCGTCGGAGAACGAATTTGGAGTTATATTCAATATACCAACAATTTTTGTAGTGACAGCAGAGTGTTGCAAAACATTACCTAATCAAAAAAACAGCTGAAACTACCGTAATGGCGTGCAACACAACCCTTATCAGCATGAGCTTGTTTTTATACTTTTCATAGAAACCGCTACCTGTAGAAGCCAGTACCACACCCGCCACTAATGAAATAACAGTAAGAAGCGACAATATTATTACTATAGACAACATAAGAACGCCGCATTTTGAGTGATTCTACTCCATGTCTACCCAATGTACAACACCGATTTACCTTATGCTAAGTGAATTTTTATAGTAATATCCAGCTTTAATGGCCGGCTCGCTCTGGAGCGTAGTGCCGTAGTATTTTTAGGGGTATATGTGGAAGATGTGAAATTCGGCTTTGCCGCGATGAAGGAGCTTAAAAAAAGTGTACTTTATCAAACGTTGGAGAAATGTAAGAGTGTATTTTGGTTCGTCTTTTGGTTTAGCTCTGCGATCAATATCCTCGCACTATTCCTTCCATTATATACATCCCAAGTTTTGGATCGGGTGCTTTCTAGTGGGAGTGCATCAACACTTGCAATGCTTAGTATTGTTACTATTTCTGCACTTGCATGCTCAGCATTATTAGATGTTTGTCGCTCTCTCACTATGGCAAAGGTTGCGGATTGGATAGATAGGGAGACCACTCCTGATCTTATAGTGCGCGCCATTAGTTTGACGTCAATAAAGGGGACTGCAACCAGCGGTGATGTTATTAGAGATCTAGGAACGGTCAAGGGTTTTATCACGGGATTTGGTATATTCTCGCTCTTTGATATGCCGTGGGCTTTTGTGTATTTAATTGCCATATTCATGATACATCCTGTCACTGGGTGTATAGCAGTGGTAGGGATAGTTTTGCTGGTTCTGATGGCGGTTTGGAATGAGCTGGCAACGAAAAAGGTGATGCAAGAATCCAGTGAGGAAAATGTTCGTAACATCGGTTACATTGATGTAGCAAGTCGCAACGCAGAAGTTGTAGAAGCTATGGGTATGATTAGGCATATAGTAACTGAGTGGTCTAAGAGGAATGATCAAAATAGATCATTGCAGGTTAAAGCTCAAGGCCGGTCAAACGCTATTATGGGTGTGACAAAATTTACTCGTTCTATATTGCAGATAGCGGTTATTGGTGTAGGTGCGTGGTTAGCCATACATGGACACAAGACGGCGGGGGGCATTATTGCTTCATCTATTCTTATGGGAAGGGCACTTGCTCCTTTTGAAGCATCAATTAACACATGGAAGATGCTGCAATCTGCAAGAATATCGTATCGTAGACTGCAAACTTTATTATTAGCTGCTCCGCAAAGGGATCAGGCTATGTCTCTTCCAGCACCAAGGGGGGCTATATCTTTAGAGAGGGTGTTTTTTACTCCTTATGGAGGAATGAAGCCCACCATTAAGGGTGTTTCTTTTGCAGTTGACCCTGGAAGCAGTGTCGGAATAATAGGTGTGAGTGCTTCGGGCAAGTCCACGTTGGTGAAGTTACTTGTAGGCGTATGGAAGCCAATATCTGGTGTGGTTAGGTTGGATGGGGCAGATGTATACACTTGGAATAGGGAGGATTTTGGTCGTCATGTTGGCTATCTTCCCCAGGATGTGGAGCTTTTTAACGCATCCATAAAGACTAACATTGCTAGGATGATGCCTGACGCAGATCCGGAGAAAGTTATAAAAGCAGCTATGATTGCTGGTATACATGAGATGATTCTGCAATTGCCGAATGGTTACGATACCATCATAGGCAGTGGGGGAGTAGTATTGTCTGGAGGACAAAAACAAATGCTGGGGTTGGCACGGGCATTTTATGGAGACGTGAAACTTTTGGTATTGGATGAACCGAATGCAAACCTAGATGGGAAGGCTGAAGCTAATTTAATGCAAGCGTTGCGCTATGCAAAGCAGCGTGGAATGACCACTTTTGTGGTTACACACAAGGTACAGCTATTAAATGCTGTTGACCAGGTAGTTGTTATGGACGATGGCATGTTGAGTGCTATGGGTAGTAAAGACGAGATTCTAAGTAAATTTTCTGCGAGGCCTCCTACTGCACCGAATAATCAGGCTACTAAGCCCATATTGCCGGTAGCAGCACCCAAGCAGGAATCTTTAAACGGTCCGGCAGTTGTTAAGAGTGATACTACTACAGCAGCTGGTGTTTCCAAGCAGGAATCAGTTAATAGGGTGGCTTTTACGGAAAGTAATAATACCACGTCAGCTACAATTTCTGTGCAGAGTAATCAGGGTGTAGGAGCGGTGTCTAGTGCTGCGCCTAAGCAGGTGCCTGCAGGCAGTAGTGAGGCAATTTCTCAGCAGTCTACTGCACCGAATAATCAAGCTACTAAGCCCATATTGCCGGTAGCAGCACCCAAGCAGGAATCTTTAAACGGTCCGGCAGTTGTTAAGAGTGATACTACTACAGCAGCTGGTGTTTCCAAGCAGGAATCAGTTAATAGGGTGGCTTTTACGGAAGGTGATAGTGCCGTTACAAATACACATGCGGAGCAAAAAGGCATTGTTGAGAAGGAAATAAAAAAAGTAACAGAGGATAGAGTAGTTGGTGCTGCAAAAACCAGGACACGGCGATATGGTGCAAGTAATGCGTCTAACCCGTTGAGAGAAAGGAGGCGACGCACATATAGGAAGCAAGCAACGTCTGATCAAGTATCAGGTTCTTCACGCGTTGTAATATCAGATCATAACGCTGACGGTAAGAGTGCTGGTGTAGCAAGGAAACGTCGCTACGGGAATAGTAAGTCTAGTAAAGTATCGGGCACTAAGGAAACAAACAGAGGTAAGAAGGCTACTAGTACTGATGATGTGCCTATTGGAGATTAGCAGCGCCAAGAGGCTTCTGATTACTTAGTGAACCTGGGGACTTGGTGTATTTGTGATGCTGGGGGTTTTGCTTTTTGTTAACAGTTGTGTGTAACATGGTGCTCAGTGAACGAGGTAGAGCTTATGACAAGAACTGTGGTTATTGAACAAACAGGTGGCCCTGAAGTGATGCAGTTTGTTGATGTAGAGATAGGTGAACCAGGTAGAGGAGAGGTTCTTGTTGAGCATACCGCCATAGGTCTTAGTAGGTTTGATGTAGAATGTAGAGCGGGAATAAGGAAAGTTAAATCTCTACCATATACTCCAGGTGTGCAAGCTGTAGGGGTAGTCAAGAAGGTCGGGCAAGATGTTGAGGCTTTGAATATTGGTGATAGGGTTGGATACTGCACCGCTAGCGGAGGTTCATATTCAGAAGAAAGAATTATAGACCAAAAATATTTGTTCAAAGTATCAGACGTAGTTAATGACGAAGTAGCAGCCGCGTGTATCTTCAAAGCTATGACTGCGCACTATTTGACGCATAGAGTATATGATGTGCGTCCCGGAACATTTGCTCTGGTTTATGGGGTTTCAGGTGGTATAGGCAATATCATATGCCAATGGGCTAGACATAAAGGATCTGAGGTCATAGGCGTTGTGGGCTCTGATGGGTACGGTGTGAATATTGCCAGGGATGCAGGCTGTTCATATGTAGTGAATCGCAGTGATCCTGGTGTAGCGAAAGAGATTTTATCTATAACGAAAGGAAAGGGTGTTAATGTGGTATATGATCCCATAGGAAGGGAAGTATGCCACTTATCTTTTAGCGTTCTAGGGTTTTTCGGTTTATACGTATCGTATGGGCAAATTTCCGGTCCCATAAAGAATATCAACATGTCCACGTTGGGGACTAGATCGTGGTTTGTTGCAGCGCCACAGCTTCAGCATTATAAGCGTTCTAGACTTGAATTAGCTCTTACCGCTATGGAGGTTTTTGAGGTGGTAAGAAGAGGGCATATCAAAGTTGATGTTGGAAGGGTATACTCGTTTCAAGATATAGGGAAGGCCCACAGCGATTTAGAGAATAGAAAGTTGTCGGGTCACTGCATCATTCGCATGAAATAGCGCTGTTTAAGTAGAGAACTAAGCTTCGCGCATCGTCTATGGATTAGTGCTCTATGTATAAAACGTCTACCGGCTCGCAAAACATGGGGGATAGACAGATTTTCTTTTTGTGGAGTATTTCTGTGCTGGAGTTCGTGATAATATCGTACCAGGAACTACTATTTGCTGTGCCTATGCCTGCTATGTAAAGTTCGTCTTCTGCACGAGTCATTGCTACGTATAAAAGCCTGAGGTATTCATTATACTCCTCCTGGCTTTTGCGGAGCTTCAGATTTTTACAATAAGAATTTGTATCGCTAGCGCACCATAATGGCGTGTTTTTCTCGTCAAATACAACCTGTATATCACACTTAGGCACTGAAGTTGTGTCTGGTAAAAACACTATAGGAGCTTGCATGCCCTTTGCACTATGTACTGTCATTATTCGTACTACATTTTTTGCAATACTCATGTCGCTTTTAGTTACGGGGTTAGTGCTTTTTATCCATTGGATAAAGTACTCGAGTAAATTTAGGTTATTTGACTGAAATGCTATAAGAAGGTTTATGAATTCTTCAATGATCTCAACAGATGTTTGTCCAAGACATTTGATAAATTGCTCTTTGTGTTGTGAGAGTATGAAAAAATACAAATCTAATGGGCTGCGGTTCTGGGAGATTGATATCAGCAGGTTCAGATATTTTACCGTCTCTTGCATTGTTACAAACTTCTGTAGTTTGTTCCAAAGAGAACATTTCTCAGAGCTGCTGCTTACTATTTCAAACAACATGGAGTCTGTATACCGAAACATTGGGGATTTTAGCAGCGTTGCGAGAGATATATCATTTTCTGGAAGTAGTAAGAATTCACCTAAATTTACCAGGTCTTGGATGACAACGTAGTCCATTATGTTGCATCTGTCTCTACCTGTAACCGGGATATTCTTCTGTTTTAGGCTTGCAATCATTTGATCGACAAATACGCTTCTGTGGCGTACAAGTATTAGTATGTCACTCGCTTCCACGGGGCGATTTTTTGCTTGTAATTTTCTTTTTTCTTTGATCCAAGAAGATATGGTTTGTGATATGGTTTTTGCAAGTAACAAGGAATGATCGGTATTATCACTGCATTCTTTCATGCTTTCTAAATCCCAGGCATAAGGTTTTTTACGACGTGTTGAGCGTAATAGTGGCCATATTTCAACGTATCCGTATTCATTAGCGCGATGTGTATTGTGTACGATTTCCTGAGATTGAAACGACACCTGTTCACGGAGTGTATTGAATACTTTATCTACCAGGGAGAGGATTGGTGGAGTTGACCGAAATGAATCACTCAATTGTACAGTTACAGGGTTTGCGCTCTTTTGAGCGAAGTATTTGTGCATGAAGTGGAAATAATCTGGTCGAGCATTCTGAAACCCATATATAGACTGTTTTACGTCGCCCACTACAAAAAGGGTGCGTTGGTTCGTATTGCTGCTTAACCCAGTAAAGAACTCATTGCAGAGTTCCGCAACTATATGCCATTGTTCTAGGCTATTGTCTTGTGATTCATCGACTAGTATGTGATTAATTTGGCTATCAAGAGAAAACAGGACAAAATCTTTGTGAGTAGGGTCGGAAATGAGCTTTAGGGCCAGATTTATTATGTCATCATAGTTGAGGTATTTTGCGTTTTTTTTATCGTATTCGTATATACGAATGCCATGGCGCACTAGTTGCATTATATGAAACGTGCGTTTCGATATTCTTGCGCTGTAGTATTGTTCTGCGAATTCTAAAAGCTTTTCTTGTTCGTCGACTATTGCTCCACCAACTGTTGGGAACTGTTGCAGAACTTGTTTGCTAGCAATGCTAGATATGTCTTTTTTTTCTAGAGATGCAATACAGATGAAAGTTTTGAGGTATTCTTCGATTTTTTTGTGCGTCTTGTGGACCAAGTTGTTCCATGAACGCAGCTTAGTAGATATTTTTTTATCTCTAAGTCCTCCACAGTTTAGGGCATCGATTATTTCTTCTGGGCATAATAAATAATCTGGTTTTATGTGTAGATCTGTAGGTTGGGGTACTTCTAGATCTATATGAGGTTTTTTCATGATCTTATACAGAAGATCAAATAGTGTGCTTTCCTTGAGCTCACATGCTACTTCTTTTAAGTGTTCAGCTATGTAGTCACTTTCATGAAGCAGCTTGTAAAAAATCTTTGGGTACGACTCTGATAGCTCCCTGACCTCAAAATTAGCTGAGATACCTGCTTCTGAAGGAAAAGAAGATATAAGAGACTTGCAAAATCCATGTACAGTTTGCACTTTAAGTATATTTGGTATGCGAAAAAATAGGTTACGTGCTCTATTTATGAGTATATCGTCGGCATTTTGGTAACAAGTTTCTCTCAATACATCTATTAGTGCATTTTCCGGAAGAAGCATCCAACCTTCTGTCATCGCAAAGATTCTTTCCTTAATTTCATATGCAGCAGCATTAGTAAACGTTAGGCATAATATGTTTTCATGTCCTGCCATAAGTAATCTTATGACTCTATGCACTAGCATTCGTGTTTTTCCGGTACCTGCCGATGCACTAATCCACACGAATTCTTGCGTTGGATCGGTTGCGAGTTTATGCTGAGCACTTGGGGATAGGTTTCCGGTATGCATTGCTTTTGTTTCTTAGTTAATTAATAAATTACATTTTGTGCGTAGAACAGTAGGATTCGTCTAAATTGAGAGTAGCGTAATATGTTATCTGTGAGGAGTGTTTTTTTTACATTTATAATGAGTGCTATACTACACGGTCAGGCTGGTGTTGCAGCGCACTATAATGCCGATTATCTCATGCATAAAGGAGATGGAGTACGTGTTGTCTCTGCAGGTATTGTACGTGCAGGTGGTGCGCTATTTTATGATATAGCAGGAGAATATGGATACAGCGTAAGCATGATTCCTGTAAATTTGTCGAAAGATGTCAATTTAGCTAGTGCTGTTTCCTCTGAGTTGTACATAGAAAATGAAGATAGTCAAGAAAGCTCTGAGAAGGGGGAGGAAGCTGGTGTTGATGGTGGTGCAGAAAAAGTAAGCACGGATACGGGAGATGGATCGTTAAGCGGTGCAACTGATGTAGAACCAGAGAAAAAAATAGTTTTGGAAGGGCAGGAGGATAACGCTCAAAACTATAAGAGATGGAAGATTAGACGTCCGGCGAATCCCTTAACTGAAGCTGCAGGCCAAGATCTAGAGAACTCTCATATGCCTAGTTACCAGAGCGTGATGGACTTATACCAAAATGCTTTTAGTTGTGCAGGTGCTAATGATGTTACAGGGTTACGTGCGATTCTACATGAGATTACGTCCTATGGCAAAAGTAAGGCATTCTTGCTGGAAGAACTACGCACAACTGAAAAGGATAATCTGCTGCTTTATGCAGTGAAGCATGATGCTGTAGATGCGGTGAGATATCTCTTATGGGAGGGTTCTGATTATAATGTCACGGACAAGAATGGGGAGACCCCATTACGTATTGCAGTTTCAAGTGGAAGTATGGAAATGATAAACCTAATTTCTGAAATGCAGCGTGGGATTAACTTAGAAGCAGAAAAGGGTGTAACAGACGATGTGGAGCTGTATGCATCCTCTGATAAAGCAAGGAATAGATAGATAATTTTTGTTTTGCTAGGAAATTGGTAGAGATAGTATACGTTAATCAGGTATGTACCCAATGGACGTTGAACGTGGAACTGGATCTGTGCGCAATATAGTGAGCAAGAAATTGTTTTGTTTGTGCGGTTACAAAGCTACAGTGCTTGTGGTGTTGTTGACGGTTGTATTGGGTATATACTGCTGGAATAGTGACTTTTCCTACCTAGCAATACTATTCTCCGGTTTATGGGTTCTATTGCTAGTGACGGTAATGCCAAGTTGCTTTTTTACCAATGGACCAAATGATGCTAAGGTTGTAGAGTTTTTCGGAGAATATATAGGGACTACGTCGAAGACTGGGTTGCTGTTTTCTATTCCATATGCTTCAAGAAGGAATATTTCCCTCAAGGTAGAAAGCACGAGTACTTCGGTGATGAAAGTTAACGATGCAGAGGGTAATCCTATCGAGATCGCAGCAGCAGTTGTCTGGAGAGTGATATCGCCTGAGAAAGTGTGCTTCAATATAGAAAATCATCAAGGTTTTATATCTATTCAAGGGGAGACAGCTCTCAGAGAATTGGCAGGTAGCTATCCATATGATTCAAGCAGTGGTATATCGCTCCGCCAAAATTTTTCTGAGATCTCTCAAGAACTCAAGGTGATGCTGCAGAATAGAATGGGTATAGTGGGCATAGCCATAGAGGATGCTCGTATATCACATTTGGCTTACGCTTCGGAAATTGCGCAGGTTATGTTGCGTAGACAACAAGCCCGTGCTATCTCAGAGGCTAGAGGACACATAGTAAAGAATGCAGTGGGAATGGTGGATTCTGTATTGCTCCATCTAGAACAGAAGCACCAAATAAGTTTATCAGATGAGCAGAAGATCAAGTTTGTTAGCAACTTACTTGTTGCGTTAGTGTCGGATAGTGATACGCAACCTGTAATAAATGTAGAATGAATATCAAAGTAGTGCGAGTAATACGTCGGCTATCATGCTTAAAAAGAGCAGTTATAGTTACGTTTTTTGTTTTATGTGCCCCTATCTACAGGTAATACTTTGCAGCCGCTTTATTAAAACTCAGTGTTCCAATTGCTGTTAGCAATATTAGGCAAGTGTTGGTGTATGACGTAAGGTCTATGGTATCGATACATTTTTAGACAACCTCATTGCTTAAATGAGTTGTTATACACAACGTAAAGTTTCAGATACGATTTTTTGATCAGCTTTATAGGAAATATCCAATATAATCAAAATTATACCATAGATATGTGTAAAAAGGGCAACCATAGGGGGAGTGCCTACATTATTCATGTAAAAACAACAGCATATCCGATACGTTACTTGCGTTTTTATATACCTAAGTTTTGAATCGGTCGGTTTTTCATCGGGAAAGGTATCATAATGAATTATGATTTATTAGGCTTATACCACTATAGCGGTAAATATGACGGATTTTCTACTGACCGTTCTTCTAATGCTGAGTGCGGTGAGACTCATAGCGAGTATACGCGGTATAGCTCGTTATGGGGGGCGGTTATCCTACAAGCTATGATAGATATTACATCCAACTATAAAAGAACGGAAAATAATATAGAGAAGTCCAAAGCTTATAATTGGGTTAGTGATATGCATAATGATTTTATAACAGTATGTCATCTTGCGGGTTATCATCCCATGTATGTAAAGCGTAAGATGCATCGGCTATTATCAAGCTCTATGCAAAAACGTGCATAGTTCATGCAGTTTTATATCCATGAGGTAGGTTGTGTTGATGGGGTGCATGTTTTCTATCGGCAGATCTCGTTGCTAACAACATGTTTACGTGCCCATAGCTGGCATTTCTACTTTAAGGGTACTGTGCGGTACTATTACAAATGGCATAATTGTTGGGTGATCTTTTTTCATTTATAGTCACAGATATATCTTTGTTATATTTGTATATGTCTTTTTCCATGAAGTTAGCTCGTAGAGATGAACGGTTCTAAATCAAATGACATATATGCAATATACGAGGATATGGTTGCTAGGAGGGAGATAGTATTTGATAGTTGCCAAGTAGCTCTTCTCAGAGAGTTAGTAAAGTATACAAATGGCTCGCATAAATGGTGGAAATTTTGGCAAAAGCGTGCTGCACTCCCTAAAAAAAAGGGAGTGTACCTGTACGGTGATGTAGGAAGAGGCAAATCGCTGTTGGCAAGCGTGTTTTACGATCACTGTGGTATAGAACGGAAAAAAAAGCTACATTTCAACACACTGATGAAGCGGTTGCACGACCTGCTACATAAGGCAAGACTAGATAGTTTTCAAAATACGGATCATTTCGTCTCTTCCATGGATGAGTTGATAGGCGGTGTATCTCTACTATATCTGGACGAAATGCAAGTGCGAGATATATGCGAAGCAGTGATGCTGCATAGAGTTTTCAAAATTCTATTTTCTCGCAAGTTAATTATACTAATGACCTCCAATTATCATCCACGAAAGTTATATGAAGACGGAGTGCAAAAAGAGCTTTTTATCCCTGCTATAGACCTGATAGAAGAGAATATGGAGGTTATTGCGTTATTAGGGCAAAAAGACTACCGTGTTGAGAAGTGTTCAGCTAGTCAGTGTAAGTTTTATGTTGGTGCTGGAGCAGATCAGCAATTGCGGGATCATTTTCTCAATTTTATTAACTGCCAAAAAACTGAAAAAGCGATTTTTGTTTTGGGCGACAACAGAAGTATATACCTTGGAGAAGCTAGTAAAGACGTGATATGGTTCAGTTTTGACGAGCTGTGTGGAAGAAAAAATCCTTTGTGGGCTTCTGATTATAAGAAAATAGCGCAGAGCTATTCTTACATTTTTATAAAAGGCATTCCTATATTTGATTACTATTCGCAAAATGAAATGCACAGATTTATCGTGCTAATAGATGAGCTGTATGAGCATAAAAGTCGCTTATTTTGTTCTTTAGCATGTCAGGTCAGTGAGCTATATGCTGGTGGGCAGGCTGTTGATATAAAACGTGCGATGTCAAGATTATCAGAAATGGGGTCTGCAGCGTGGTAGCTCACGTGAATGTAATCCATGCTCATAAAGCTTCACTATTTAGCCAATACGAGATTGCACAAACACTCTATAAATTTTGGATCTGTTCCAAGAGTAGGGACTCTGATGAACCTCTGTTCTCCAACCAATGCTTTGTATTCTATATCAAGCTCAACAAGCGTTTCAGAGTTTTCAGAAACGAATGCTATCGGTACAAGAACTACAGATACATTATCATTGCAAGCTCTGAGAAGTTCAGACTTTGTGCTGGGCTCTAACCAGCGCACTGGTCCAAGTCTACTCTGATAACAAAGAGTGTAATCTACAGACTGTAAACCCATGTTTTGCAATATAGACATCACGGTTTGCCGCAGTTGCTGTTGGTAAGGATCACCTTTTTCAATAAATGATACTGGTAAACTGTGAGCTGAGAAAAGAATCCTGGTTTGTGGATTCAAAGCTACCGCTTTTTCATAGGCTTCGGATATTAACCTACAATGTGCCGCAATAAAATGCTCATTACTATGATAATCCCAAATAATATCAGTCCAAAAACTGTATCCCGCTTTGTGAGATGTACTAAACCAATCTTCCATCGACGATTGTGTGGTAGCTGATGAATATTGCGGATACATAGGTAATAGAACCACTTTGCATGGTTTATACTCGTCAATGTAACCTAACACCGTAAGTGCGTTTGGTGCAGAGTACCGCATGCAGGTAAACACTTTATACGAGCATCCAGTCTCAGCATTTTTATTCAATAGTTCTTCTAACGCGATAGCTTGTTTTGCAGTTTCCTGCTCTACTATAGACTTTCCACCTATCAGCGTGTAAATCTCGCGAGAAGGTTGAGCTCTTAGCTTGGAAATCGCCTTTGCTAAAAAGTACCTGAAAGGCCTTGGCGCGCCAATAATATGACTATCGTTGAACATGCTAAATAGAAAATCCTCTACCTCTCGCAAGGAAGCAGGACCACCAAGATTAAACAAAACAACAGCTATTTTTCTATCCATCATGTTTACGTTATACATAACCATGAGTTATTTTATCCATAGGCTTTACTGAAGGCTAGCAATATAACCTTCCAACAGAAGACAACAGAGGAGAAGTGCTCTTTAAAACACAATTACATTTGTCCATTTTTATTCCAATGGCCTCAGTATGTGTTGTAGACGTTCAGAACAAAAGCGTAAAACTAAAAACTGCAACTATAAACTACGTTCGAGTCCAGGTATACCCAATACTATATTTACCTGCATCATGAGACGAAAAACGCGTAGATGCTTACGCATCTATTCACAGCGCCAGCCAGAGAAAAAGAGTCCAGTACACAGCTTCCTTTCTCCACCGTGCCCGTACACAAAACAACAGGGGGAGAACTAAATATCTCCCCTTCTTTTATATCTAACGTCAGTAGGCACCGGAGCTATGGCACCGCGGACTAATGCTCTGGGACACAAATACATCTTCCAATACATTCTGCGACCCATCAGGTCTAGGAGGCTGTGATGGGGATACATTAGCAGCTTTAGATCCAGATGCAGCTCCTTCTTTTACTACCTTGTGACAGCAGCTACCACCCCCACGCCTATTTTTGTCATTCTTGCGCTCACTCGTTCCACGGTGATGCCGTTCCTCTTGTTCCACAAAATCCCAGTCCACATCCCAGAAAAGTGTTGCATCTTTTATATGAGTTGCTCCCGAGATGCCAAAAGACATAACCCAGGACAAATCTAGCGTAGCTGCTTTGATTAGAGTGTTAGCACGCTCTAGCCGCTCGCTTAAACCAATGAGCCCCGCAGCATAACTTTCTCCAATATACCCTGCAGAAACGCTACCATCTTTAACTAGGCTGTGTAACTTTCTAGAAGACTCGGCAGCGAAAGTAAAAGGTATACAGGCAAGTTCCAAGCAGCAGAGTAGAACATAAGAAACAGCGCTTAAGAGCCGAAATCCCAAAAACGCGAATCCCAGTAGATACGCAGTAAGTTTTGGTATATGCATAGCTGGTGCAGTTGAGTGCTCAAAATTGTCATCACCATCATGCAAGTTGCCAGATTCATCCTTCATCATAGCGAAAGGATAGCCTCGAGAATAAATTGGCCGCCCAAAATCTGGGCAATTCTTAACGATACCAGCCAACCTCACAGCCATGCAAATCGCGAACATAGTGGCCCAGCATGCCATAAGGCAATAAATCCAAGGCATGCTAAGTACACAATGCAATGCGTAGAACATTACCGGCATTATAACAAACATTTCAACGGCTGGGATAAAACCACGTTTCATGTTCTGCTTAGCTGCGGCGCGGTTTCTCATATGTGATTCATACGCACGCTTTGATAAGTATTTACCGCAAACCTTCAGGAAAATCGATGCCTGTAAATACGACATAGCAGACACTGAGAAAACAAGCGATCCATACACGCCGCACAGCACAGACTGTCTCACACGCGAAAAGACAGTAGGTTCTTTGTTATTACAACAACTCTGAGACACTTCTTTCCTCCTTACCAAACAACACACACATTAAAAAAGTTGACACAAATAAGGCATATGTGCAAAATATTCCTTTAAAAAACCCTTAAGATATCCCGTGAAATCGGTGTGTGAAGCTTCTTTCCCACTTTCGAAACTCATTAAGTTTTAGGACATAATTTTGAAGTGCCATTCAGGCACTTGAAACGCGTGACCTCAGCAAGCGATATAAGATAGCACTTTCCATATAACTTTCATTGTTAGAGAAACACCACGTCAAGTAATCGTAGCAGTTGCTACTCCTTATTATTTAAGACGCTCACACTATCTGCAAGTTCATTAGTTTTGGTAATACTATAACGCAGAAGCTCCTCCAGCGAGTTTCTTACCTCCGATTCGTGTTCACAGCGAGCTTTATATACAGAAAGCTCCTCAGACATAGAAAGCAACTGAGACTCAAGATCTTCTATCTTGTCCTCTAACTGCAACCCTATCAATAAAAGTAAGAGAGTATCAGAGGCCTTACTCTTTTCCGAACCAGGTACAGCAGCATTTATTCTCCGGCTAAGGCGCCCAGCGAGCTCCAGCAATCTAGCACTTTCACCCTCCCGGCAGGCAATCTTGTAAGTACTTCCACGAAGCACAACATCAACAACTTGTTGCATTCTAACTTTTCTCTAGTTCTAAGATAGGCCTAATTACCTCTATAGAAGCATCTAGCTTCGCTATCAACTCACCACAAGTAACTTTCCATTCGTCGCACGTTGCCTTCAGGTTTAGCAACTCTTGTTCAAGTTCGGCATTACGCGCAGACAATTCGTCAACCTTCCTCAAAAGCTCAGATAGCTGCGAGTTAGCAGCATTTTGACTACCAATCTCAAATCTAGCAGCAAGAGCCCCGCTAAGTTTATCAAATGAACGTCGCAGGCTTTCAGAGTACTCCTCTATCTCTCCCATTTCCAAAGAAATGCCCAACAAGAACCCGTCACAGAGGTTATTATAGATCACCGTAACATGCAAACTATTTTAAAGAACGCCTTGGTTTTTCAACCAGCACGCGTCTCTAACACAAGTCCAGTGAACCCATCCCTAGACAACCAAAAAGAAGCTGCTTCATGACTAATACCCTCCATCAAGCAACCATCCCCGGCCATAACGTAAGTGTAGTGATCTATTAGATCATCGCCAAATCTCTGGGCAAGCATTCTCTCAGCAATAGCCATTCCAA
>NZ_JAHLEX010000150.1 GCF_023476575.1 Anaplasma phagocytophilum
ATCCTTATAGCCCTTGTAGCTAAAATTTGATATTCATACGCATGTGCCATGAATGGTATCTTAAACTTAGAAGTCTCACGATTAGTAGTGCATTTAAGCTAGTTTTTAGCCAACGTATTCGTTACATGAAGCCTCATTTTACGCAGTATAGCGGTATAATTTGGATATCTCATTAGAAGCAAATATGCTGTGTGTGTCAGGCTTATTAAGGGAATCGGGTTTTCAAATGATACCACTCTCCGGTATTTCTATAATATTAGAAAACGTTGTTCAACTGTGATATATAAACTTACATGCGATTGCTTTGATTTGTGTTTAGTACCGCGCACTGTTAGGGCACGGATATTAGGTGTAATAATCTAAGTATTAAGTAGGAAATATCATAGGATTTTTAAAAGTAGAATTAATGGATTCTCATAGACCTGTACTACTGAACGAAATGCTAGAGCTTCTTTCCCCTCAAGACGGCGCAGTATATGTTGACGCAACGTTTGGTGGAGGCGGATATAGCAGGGGAATATTGGAACGTGCTAAATGTACGGTACTAGGTGTTGATCAGGATCCTATAGCTTCGGAATTCTATCAATCTTTACGTTTACAATTCCCTGGACGGGTGCACTTTTTTCTCAGCAAGTTCAGTAGACTTTGTGAGGCATTACAGCATTTTGGCTACAATCAAGTTGACGGTGTTGTATTTGACGTTGGAGTATCGAGTATGCAGCTTAGTGATCCAGACAGGGGATTCTCATTTATGAAAGAAGGGCCACTTGATATGAGAATGGATATGTTGCGTTCTCAATCCCGAAGCGCTGCGACTTTTGTAAATTCTTTATCAGAAAAAGACATGGCAGACGTGATATTCTATTATGGAGGAGAGAGGCTTTCAAGACGTGTTGCCCGAGCGATAGTCAGCGCTAGGGAGAGTAATAATAAGATACGTAACACTAGTGACTTGGCAAAAATTATCAGGTCTGTTGTGCCTCGTAGTAGGATAAATCCAATAGATCCGGCAACGAGGACATTTCAGGCTATCAGAATATGGGTAAATGATGAGCTAGAAGAGCTAAAAGCAGGTCTAGAAGCTGCTTCTCAAATTATAGGAGAGGGGGGCAAGATTATTGTTACTTCATTTCATTCACTCGAGGACAGGATAGTAAAACATAAGTTTAATGCTCTACAAGAGAAGGGATTTCAACTTATCAATAAAAAAGCCTTAAAGCCTACTGAAGAAGAAATTAGCGAAAATACCAGGTCGCGATCAGCAAAATTGCGTGGCATAGTGAAAGAGGAGTAATAGCAGTAAAAATCACGCTGACCAGTAAGCAATTGCGACAAGTAGGTAGGGCTTTTTCTAGTAATATGAGAAAAGTAGCATGCATTCTTTAGAAGATTATTTAGGCGTTCCTCTTCAAGAGTACACTGCGAGTGAAATGTACTTTCTTGCATGCAAAAAAGAATAAAATGAATATTATCTCTTCACAAGATACACAATAAAGCCCACCGCGATAGACGATCTATAAGCTATATCGCCTGAGAGAAGTTACGCTCATAAATACTATATTTTCGAGCTTTAATTAATTTTCTACATAAAATAGAAATATAAGATATTATGATATTTCATGAAAATGCTTTAGGATTAAGCCTTA
>NZ_JAHLEX010000151.1 GCF_023476575.1 Anaplasma phagocytophilum
CTATCAATGCCGATGGTTTCCTAGATGGTTCTAGGGTTGCTGTATGTATTAGGCCTGACGCCATCCTCCTTCATCACTCCAGCAATACTCTCGCTGTGGTAAAGCTTGTGAGATTCTTTAATAATATGATATACATATCTGTTGGCAATAGTGCTTACTGGATGTTGTTTTTGGGTGCAGTTTTGCCTGAGGTAGGTGATGTAATACGTGTATCTTTAGACTCGAGTAAGGCTTTGCTTTTTAGACTCTGATGTTTGTGAGGTACGCATATGACTTTAGGTCCATGGCAGGTTTTTCTTGTACTGCTGATAATTTTGGTGCTGTTTGGCGCTGGTAAACTTCCTCAAGTCATGGGGGATTTGGGCAAGGGTATGAAAAACCTGAGACGCGAATTAAAGGATGGTAGACTTGTTCCTACCAAGGACGAGTTAAATCATTAGCTGGGATAGTCCTTTTACTGGTCAAAGCTTTTCATAGTTTTGCTGAAGAAAGAGTATGTGTTGTAAGAAGGTGTGATGGACATAAGTAGATTGATTAGTTTATTTTCTAAGCTTCCTGGCTTAGGGCCTGCTTCTTCACGCAGGATTGTTTTACACCTTCTTCGACACAGACATGACGTTATGACACCCCTAGCCAATGGCATCAGGGAATTGGAAGAAAGTACAAAAGAGTGCGAAATCTGTTTTAATTTGGATGTTACTTCCCCATGTAGCATATGCACCGATAGCAGGCGTGACAGGAGTTTGCTCTGCATCGTCGAAGAATTGGGTGATTTGTGGGCTTTTGAAAAAGGAAGGATATATCAAGGTATGTACCATGTACTCGGTGGTGTTCTATCAGCGTTGTCTGGTGTTGGCCCTGAAGACTTAAATATGAGTAGCATACCCGACAGGGTCAAGTTACACGGCGTAAAAGAAGTGATAGTTGCCACAGGCAGTGATATGGATGGTCAGGTAACGTGTCACTACATTGCACAATCCATAAAGAGTACAGGAGTTAAGGTTACGAGGCTCGCGTGCGGTATTCCTCTAGGTGGTGAGATAGACTATCTAGATGAGGGAACGCTTCGTGCAGCGCTATCATCACGCTATACTATATAGTGCTAAATTGTTGAACTGGCCTAGAAATACACAGTATTGCTTTCTATAATAAGGTGTAAATAGAGAATCTAAGGATACTTTACAAAGGCAATAAGTTTCTTGTTACATGTTTCTGGATCTAAAAAATTTAAATCTACAACACTATTTGAAGTACATCACTCTGCCATACGCCACTTATTGCCGCTCCTACACCTTTTAAATCTCTGCATTAGTGATAATTCAAAAAACGCCTGATATTCAACGGTATACACTGAGGTTACTGTCAGGTATGTGCCAGAGTTAATCTCTACATGCCAAAACATGATTCTGTATTGATATCTTTACACATCACAATAACTTGCAATACCAAAATGCAATATTGTTGCAGAGATGAAGCCACAAGATTGTCAAAATATGCAAGACAAAACACCTCTTGACGAATGACAATGGTGTAAAAATATGAGCAACATAAATGCTTTTATTCGAT
>NZ_JAHLEX010000152.1 GCF_023476575.1 Anaplasma phagocytophilum
ATTTAGTGCCTACACCGTCTGTGGAGGATACAAGTAAAGGAGAGCGATATTTATGCCCAGCGGCGAACAGGTCGAACACTGCACCAAACCCTCCAATTTCAGATATTACGTTATCACTTTTAGTTTCCGAGAATGGAATAAACGAAGCTGCATCCGGACCGCAAACTTGTAGAATTTACAGCAGCGGTAGGGACAGGAATAAGACTATGGTACGTTGAAGGAGTTTAAGCAGTATGTGCTGGCCTAATTCTAGTAATACAAGTGCTACTGCCAACGCCACAACCGTACCTACAGACCTGGTAAAGGCACTCACCCCCACCCCCGAAGAAAAAAACATAGTAGCCGGGCTAATAGCTAAAACTATTGAAGGTGGGGAGGTTTTTGAGATATTGGGGCAGTTTCTTCTCCCTATGGTATGATCGATGCTTGTTATAATCTTCTTAGTGGTTGTTTTATTTCACCCACTAGCTTATCCGCAGAGGCAATATTTACTCCCAAATACAAGGAAACAATTCAACTCGTCCCGAGAAATTATCCATAAATACGCACAATCTTATAAATAAGAATAATGCCATGTTGTATAACCAGCATTACAGAGTCAAAACCACCTCTACCAGCGCATTTTCTGGGTCATAACGCAATGTAGCTCCGGATTCCTTACAGAGTAAGGTCATAAAGTACGCCTGTACGTTGTGTGTTGTGAGAGCGCAAGCATTCGCGTTTTCTAGCACACTTTCCACATCTTTATGAACAGATATCTCTTCAGCATCAAGCACTAGCCGTATCGCAACCATACTCTCTGTCTTAGAGATAGAGACAGAAATTCCCTTTCCTCTTATCATAGCCATAGTAGAAAACAGAGCTGCTTGAACTAACAACCTGTTAACTTGTTCCAGAAGCTTTGCATCATAAAACTGCCCCTCAACACAGACGGAGAATGATGGAATACCCCTTTTCTTCAGATATTTTTCAATATGTTCCCTAGTAGTATCAAAACAGGAGTTATCCTCAGAACCACTATAAGCCTGCCTAATAAGCCTAAATCTCGATATCATCTCAGCAGCTGCTTCTTCTAGACAAACTCGTATATCATCGGATTCTGGATCATCTAAAAAGCACTCAATATAGCTCACTACTGAACCTACAGAACCCGCAATATCATGCAACAGCTTCGCTGCAAAAGCCTCCATGCTAGCCAGCTCTCCGGTCATAATTACCCTAGTAAGAAAGTAGCCAGAATTTTATAGTATGGGTATAGTTAATCAATAAATATTTTTGTACAAGTTTCACTCATCTAGTGCTACTCTCTCTCCACCAGGTGTGGCTGATTCTATGAGTAAATACTTAGATTCGGGAGTAAATATTGCCTCTGCGGATAAGCTAGTAGGCGAAATAAAACAGCTCTCGCAAGAAACTAAAAGTGATAACGTAATATCTGAAATTGGAGGGTTTGGTGCAGTGTTCGACCTGTTCGCCGCTGGGCATAAATATCGCTCTCCTTTACTTGTATCCTCCACAGACGGTGTAGGCACTAAAT
>NZ_JAHLEX010000153.1 GCF_023476575.1 Anaplasma phagocytophilum
CTTCTCTGATACAAAATCACCAATGCTCATCAATATTGAATTCTCTCTCGCTAGCATTGTAATGGAGTAAGTTAATGTATAAGCTGCTTCCGTATCTCAAGAGAAGCTTCAACACTAGTATAAGAATTCTGAATACTCAGGATAAATTTTATGAAATGCAATAACATTATTTAGCAACGCACTATCTTTAACAAGCATACATGCCACTGTACTATTTATTGATATATGGGATTAAAGGGTACTTCTTATCAATCAAGTATGCTTGGTTTAATAGCTTTTATATCTTGATCTTATTTAATACAACAACTTTAATGCAACAACAAAGTTAGACAATGAAAAACCAAGAACAAACGCTGTTATCTCACCTAGCGCAAGAAGTTATCACTATTGCTCATTGCTGTAAGATTACTTTCATGAATGGCGCGCATATCTACTTTACTGATTGTGATCACGACTTAACAATAGATGGTATTTCATATTACTCTAATTTCCATAGCAAGGTAAAACTCATAAGCCATGGTCACGGTACCAGCGCTGCACAAATTGAATTTTTGCCGTATGATCACCAGATTGCCGCAGAGGATAGTCTATTATTCGAATTATATACTGATGCAAAAATTGAGATACTATTAGTAAATTATTCAGATATATCTCAAGGTTCCATCACGCTATTTATAGGAAAAATAAGGGAGATATCCCTACATAATCACCTAATCAACGCGTATCTAATAGGTGATATACATGCACTATACAATAAGGTAGAAAGTGTATTTTCACAACAATGCAGAGCTCAATTCTGCGATGGCTTATGCAAGCTTTCTGCCAGTAAATTTTCTGCTTTTGGCACCGTGTCTTCTGTCTTAGATATGTACAAAGAATTTAGAGATGCCACCCTTACTACTTACGACAACTACTACAAATATGGCTTGGTGACCTTTTTAAGTGGAAAAAACAAACAATGTACTTTTGAAATACATTCAAACAGAGGAACTCTCATATCTCTTACTTCTCGGACACCTTATCCTATAGCCATAGACGACCAATATTCGTTACTTGCGGGGTGTGACAAAAATTTCCGTACATGTGTTACAAAATTCCAAAATGCAGAAAATTTCAGGGGAGAACCACACGTTCCAGATCCGCATTCTATATTTCAACCCATTGATTAGTCTATTATCACATAGATAAAAACATCTTAAGGATCTCACTTTTGTACACTTTTATGGAAGAATAAAAGGGGAAAGAGTATGTCTCTTAATCTGTGTTTACGTAAATAAGAGAAGTAAATCCATCCAATATGGCATTGCATGTCTTGCGACCACAATATCAGTCAATCTTGAGGAACATTATACGCTAATCTTTATCGGTACGGGATGTTACACAAAGTAGATTATCACGTGATAATCTAAGCTTGATATATATATG
>NZ_JAHLEX010000154.1 GCF_023476575.1 Anaplasma phagocytophilum
GTGCCTCTACATAAATATGACTTATCACGTGCGGATTGCATTGGTGTCTTGCAAGAATAGGTTCAGTATGGGATCTAAAAGCTGAAAAGACAGGTGGTATACAGTCTGATCACGAATATCTTTCGCCTTACTTTGTCGATTTATATATTCCTTATAATATAGCCCGAAACTTAGAGGAATTACCCTGAGCCCTGACACTCTCACTTTTATAAGCTGCAGATCAACACACTTAGCTTCTTTTGGTAGCCCCTCATTGCGATACGCAAAAGCTTCGTTGACCACTCTTTCTTTGCCTACTTCTGAACTTGCTCATATCTAAATGAACTCATCAATTTACTCTTGCGGATTTACCTGTCTTTTACTGTTGTGTCTGAGGATCTGCTGCCAAGTTTACTACTTGTGCTTGTGAAAATGTGTTCTCATGGTTATGGTCTGCAAGTATTATCGTGCCACCTCGCTCTGCTCGTGTCAGAATAAGCTCCTTCAGCATTGCTACAGATGCGGAGTCTAAATTTGCAAAAGGCTCATCCATTATCCACACGTGTGTATTGAATATCAATAATCTCGATAAAGCCACTTTTCTCTTCCAACCTGAAGATAAGTGCCTAAACTTAGTGTGCAATACGCGGTGCAATTCAAAGAAGTTTACTGCGGCAGGAATGAGGTTATCATTCCTGCGTGTATTGGCCCAAAATTCAAGGATATCAACTACCATCAGATGCTCATGGCACGCATTCTTATGGCCTATGTACGTTATGTCAGAAATACACGTGCTAGATATTGTTATAGCTTCGCCATTGAGAGTTATTCTCCCAAATCTTACGGGAACTAGACCTACCATGGAGCGCAGTAACGAGGTTTTTCCGCACCCGTTTTTTCCCGCAATAACTGTTATCGATCCTTGATTAGTAGTAAAACTGAGATTCCGAAAAAGAACGCGCTCTCCCCTTACACACGTTACATTAAAGCACTCTATCATTTAAAGCACCACATACACTGATAGCTTATCAACCTGAGTACTTTGCTAGCATCCTTCCAAACAAATAGCAAGTTCCAGACCAGATGTCAGTGCATATGGGAGTCCGTTATGTAAATTATGCGCTTAAGTCTTGCTTTAACCGTGTAATTTGAAGTTATTTCCTCAACGTGGCTATAATAGTAGTGGGGGCACTAATAGAATATGAGTCATGACGGCAGTAGAAAATTATTACGCCGTATCAGTTACATGTTGAGGAAGAAATTCTAGCGCACATTGCTGCTGTTTTAGTTAATTAAGAAACAAAGCACTAGCGTAGCCATAGAATTATGCAGAACTGTCTATAGCGAGTATACCATACCGTCGGAATTACTCTCATTGCTATATATAATTGAATTATGATCTAAAGCCTTAGTGCAGCACGACATGAATCGAGTT
>NZ_JAHLEX010000155.1 GCF_023476575.1 Anaplasma phagocytophilum
GCAGCGTTTTCTTCGCCTTTTGTACACTCCGCAATCAATTTCCACGCAGACAATACTCCACAAGCAAGCGCAATTACGCCCGCTCCAATAATATAATACATTGTCCTTGTATCTAGACCTCCTGCAATTGTACGCTGGAAATATAGATAGATCGCTGCAGAAACACAAAGAATACTAAGTACGAGAAAGATAGATGGAATAACAATATACGCTTTACTTATAGCATCCTCGTTAGTGCTTTCTTGTCCCACAGGAACCACCGTCTTAGGAACAGTATCCAGCTCTCTTCGAGCATCTCCTTCTTGTTTAACAACCGTACTACCATTATTATGCATAAATAAATACCTTAAAAAAATTAATATTAAATTCTATATGAATACGCGAACCCGTGCCCTCCCTCGCAAGAAATAATTAACGCAGGTTACGGCTTATGAGAATCACACCATACCCATCGTCAATCAAACTTGCCAACACTTATCTTGCAATCCCATTGAATCTTGCAATGAAAGAGACGATTGAGGATTTCCCTCAATTCCATATCTCTCATTCATAAGCATCCCAAGATGATATGATTCTTGGGATTTCTTTTCTGAATAGAAAAAATAATCCCCATTAAATCCTATAGAATTAGCAAGTAACTTGAAAAAAGCTCCTTCTTCTCCATCTAGCATGCAATAGTCGACCATGACCTTATCTACTCCACCAGTGTACCTATTAAATTCATCAATAGTTTTGATCCCCTCTCTTTTTATCGTTCTCCCTAAACTCAAACCCATTGCGTACATCATAGCGTCACACAGTAACCCACTCTCTGCCTCTTTATCCATTATTAACTTATCTATAAGTTCACTAAGATGCTCCTTATATAAGCTAACGGAAGAGAACTGATCATAAGAAGACAGAATTTCAGAAACTTCCCTTCCACTCATCTCCACTTTTAGAAAGATAAAAATACGAAATAAATCGCTATCTTCATTTTTAGCTATTTTGTTAATCTCTATAATAGATCTATTATGTAGAAAAAACTATAATACTCTCTACCTTTCCAGCTTGAGAAGCATAGTATGAAAAAGCACATCCTATAGTCATCGTACCTATACTAAGGATACTTAAAGCATTACGCGACCTTGTTTTTCCAGTTCTTCCCATCCAAGACGCATACTCTCGCCCGTCATTTATTCGCACTTCACCGGATACTAAGTCTACCATACTTTCTCCAAACCCCACCTACAAAACCTGATGTAGCTCACCAGCCACCTTCAAATCGCTGTAATCACCCCTCCTTCAGAGGGCACAATAGACAAGTACAAAGCTTTACAAAACCTACTTAAAAGACATTAACCATTAAAATAGCAGAGCCAACTCTAACCATCGGACACATACGTCACCAGAGGCACTACC
>NZ_JAHLEX010000156.1 GCF_023476575.1 Anaplasma phagocytophilum
GCCATGGACGTAATACCTTTACTGCCTTCGACACGTAGCGTATTGAACTTAGACCCTACATATCCTTCTAGAAGTTGTGCAGAGCTTGACGTCCTCTTGAAGAATCGCGTGTTTCCGTCACTTGCCCTATATGCTGAAAAGTTATCAGAAGGAGATCCTTCGGCTATCGCGCGAGTTACAGGAGATCCTCTGCGAGGCAGAGCTGATACACGAAGGTTAGCGCAGATGTTGAAAAACGACAGAGTACTTGTGCAATCACATAATGATCTCTCCTTGCAAGAACGTGGTTCCGCATTTATTATACCGGATTTTGACCCTGCAAAATGTGAAGATGAAGATAATGTATGTAAAGCCGGGATAGCTAGGGCACGTTTAGCGGCAACGCTGCAGAATATGATCGGTGACCCTCATCTCCACACCGGAATAGTCGAAGCGATCGTGAGCATGTCTGACTTCGATAGAAGAGACATAGTGAAGTTATGTAAGGAGCTCGTATGCTCAACTGTACTCAGTAAGAAGTGCAGTGTGCAAGTTGTTGACGCAGGCTTACGTATAATACCAGATGTAGGGAGTGATGGAACTGGAACTCTGCGCCTGTATCAACATGTTCTTCTTGCTCCTACAGCATGGTGGACAACGAAACCTATTAGTGTACACTTGGTAGTGAGAAATGATTTTATCCTTCATAGAGATATTTCGGGTGCGTTAGCGTTCAGCATAACAAATGTCCGTTTTGGGCTAAGAACAGCTCGAAGTCCTGTTCTGGATAAAACATCTATGCTGCTTGAGTGTAATCTATCTCTTCTTGGTTTTTGCTGCACAGTGGATGTCAAACCTAGTGAGGAAGGCGTATATTCTGCTCGCGCACTACATTCAATGACTGCAGTACAACATCTCTATGGAGCAGCGTATTCATTTCCACTTGTTGATCCTTTAGCAAATACACGGAATGTCGTTGAAAGCCTATCGCTTTTAGTGCGCACAGGTATAACTGCATTCCTCGATTTATTCGGGGTAGATGGTATTGTAAGTAACCCCCTACTCTGCTTTGCTGATAGTCTTCATTATGTAGGTGACCATGTTGTAACCTCTGAAACTGACCTTTATGCTTTGGTCCGTAAAAACTGCCCGAAATATGAGGGCAACTTCGATGGTATCATATCGGAAGTTTTGTTCAATTCAACGGGGTTCTGGAATTTATGTAGATTCCTACGTCGTTCTATAGGTCCTAGTCTTGAAATTACACCTCTAGAGAGTGCGAGACGTGATGTATCTGAGGTAACTGCCTCAGGTCCCGAAGGCTTATTTACGACGCGACCTTATCTAG
>NZ_JAHLEX010000157.1 GCF_023476575.1 Anaplasma phagocytophilum
AAATCGCAATTCCTCTTTAAACTGGAACAGTAAGTCGTTTGATGTTCCTGCGTTTTTAAGAAAGAAGTAGTGCAAGAAAGAAGGTTTTGGCTCTTGAAATCTGAGCCAGCAGATTTCGCCTGGGGTGATATGCTTGCGGTGCGTGTCATCAAGTGGGATGGTGTGAAGAATTGTCAAGCCCAAAGTAATTTAAAAGCTGCATCGGTTGGGGATTTTGCTTTTTTTTATCACACAGGTACAGAGAAAGCTATAAGGGGAATAGTGAAGGTTTGCAGGGAGTTCTACATACCTGAAAATGATAGGTTTGGGTGTATTGATGTTGAGTTCCACAGTGCTTTGAAGCGTAGTATAAGTTTGCGGGAAATGAAGTCAGTTGAGTCTTTAAGCAGTATGGCGATACTAAAACAACCTAGACTTTCGGTCTCCGAAGTTGCTCCAGCTGAATGGGATACAATAATAGAGATGTCAAATCAATGATTCAACATGCCTGTAGAAGTCAGCACTATTGATGGGAAATGGTACCGTCTTATAAGGAAGCCTAAGACTACGTCACAAGAAATAGTGTCGTTTGCTTTACGCGAGCTTGAGGTAGATAAGTACAATCCCATTGTTTCTGTTGTTCTTGCACATGATGCTCTTCTGTTAGAGCTAAATCACAAATATAGAAACATCAACAAACCTACAAACGTTCTATCCTTCAACTATGAGGCTCTGTCGCCCAATTGTTGTTTAGGTGAAATATTTTTATCCATAGATAGGATTACGTACGAGTCAAAAACCTTAGGAGTAGAGATCCATGCTCATTTTACTCACATGTTAATACATGGGGTGTTGCATATATTGGGTTACGATCATGAAGTTCCCGAAGATGCCAAAGAAATGCAAGCCCTTGAAATTGATTTGTTGAGTAAGCGATCTATAGAAAACCCGTATTTAATACAGGAAAACTATCAAAGCAACCTGACAAAAAACTCTGGCATTATTGCATAAGCATTTATGATGCACAGGATAGGGTATCGAGAAATATTAGTTTATTGCATAGCAAGATACTCAGTATCACTATGATAAGCTTACATCACCTGACTGCAGTGACTATGCCGATATGTACCATATCATCCAAAATTTTTTCCAATTAGAAGAAAACTGAAGAACTTCCAAGTGAGATTATAAACGTATTACATCACCAGCAGAATCTTTCATATTTGATTATCTCCACTAAAATACCTAAACCTGCAAGAAGTATAAAGATGCTGAAGAAGCTGAGTAATGTGAGTCTTTAAGTGCCGTTGTGCAATATTTAACACTGCTAAGGTAACAGCCT
>NZ_JAHLEX010000158.1 GCF_023476575.1 Anaplasma phagocytophilum
CTTCTTTTTCCCATAATGTTTTGCAGCAACCTCCTTGTTAAGGGCATCCTAAAGGATTTACAATCTAGACACAAACCTACGAAAAAACCCTCTCTTCCCTTCTCATCTCTCCTGCTTTTGCAGCCTTCACAAAAATTTGGTTTTTCACGATAGAAATAACTAGGTGTTTATCCATTTATCACCCCCTTTCCTTTCCAGCCCAATTTACAAAAAAATACTCTCATTTCTTCACCGTATAGTAACCTAGTCAACACACGTCAGAGCAAAGTATCCTATAGCAGGGAAATTATGCGGCGTTGAAACTGCGTTTATAAAGTATACTCTTGCATCCTGTATAAAGATTTCATTATGCGCTCTAATTTGATTATACCGTAGAGACTTATTCGAGAGCAGCTTAGATAACGCCCATTTCGGCAAAGAAAAATAAATATAGAAGATAGCGCATAAATAAAGGCTTGTTAACGCTATAAGGAAGGAAAAAAGGCTGCTTGTTATATAGCAAAAATAATACAAGAAATAGCACACCTCACGAATAATCCCTATTAGGCACTCTTGTCCGATGCAACTCCAATCAGGTTTAAAGTTCCTTACCATACTACTTAATAGGGTCGCATGTACAAAAAACATGCATACCCCCCAAAGCAATACAGATAATCAATAGTACATGCCTTATTCCTGCCTGTACTAAGGTTATGTATTGCATTATAACATCCTCAAAACCTCTGAATATTCTCTAATAGCGAAAATATACTTTCAACTTGATAATGCATAGTACATAGCAAAAACTATTAGGGAGAAGATTTTGGAGCCTGTTTATACCTAAGCTAGTTTTGGATCATTATACAAGTGGCTAAGGAGGGATTCGAACCCCCGACCCGGAGATTATGATGCTCCTGCTCTACCCCTGAGCTACCTAGCCCCAAGGATATGGAGGTACCATATCTTTTGCATTCTTGCAATATACTATTCCCAATTGTTTCTTATATTCCTTACACATTATCGTGGATTTTGCTAATAATACTCCCAGCATCATGAGCTGTAACATTACAGACGTACGTCTAAAATCCCATCAACCATCGCTACAATCTAGTTTTCATGAGAAGTTGAGTCCCTGCTGCCGCATCTTCTGATATTCATACTGTTTAGAATCATACCTAGCTTCTAGCAGCTCTCCTAGTCAAGGAAGAGGATTATAGCTATCTACATTGTTATAGCTTTGTTTTGTTCCGGGATATGGCTATCTGTATGGGTAAATTCAGCCAGCCTTTTAGTGTT
>NZ_JAHLEX010000159.1 GCF_023476575.1 Anaplasma phagocytophilum
TGAGTAGCTGAGTAGCTGAGTAGCTGAGTAGCTGAGTAGCTGAGTAGCTGAGTAGCTGAGTAGCTGAGTAGCTGAGTAGCTGAGTAGCTGAGCTTTTTTCTTCTTTTCGATGGGGGTACTGGTATTGGGAAATGCCTTTATAGAAGTGTTAGAAGGTTCTAAGTATTAGTTAGGAATTAATGATATGTTCTTTAATGTGCATTACAATGCGTATTCATAGCATCATATGGGTCTATCAAAAACTTATCCCTTTAAGGAAAAAATGCTACTGGTAGGTATGATTGTGAAGTCACAAAACAGATATAAATGTCTGTATATAAGGCTGAAAAAGGGAGAGAGTTGAGATAATTACTATTGATATTTGCTACGAAATATAGAATAATCCCGTCGATAGAAAGGGGAGAGGTGGCCGAGAGGCTGAAGGCGGCGGTTTGCTAAACCGTTATACAAGTAACATTGTATCGAGGGTTCGAATCCCTCTCTCTCCGCCAGTATAGGTGCAGTCGGCATTGAGGTACGAGACTGAGTATGGGCCGGTTTGTAACTAAGCACGGATATAAGAGTGTTAACTCTGTAGTTGAGTCATTTGTATTGAAGCATTGCAATCTTTGGAGCATCAGTAAAATAGAGGTTCGTTTATTTCTGAATTGGCGATCTATAGTGGGGGACACCATAGCGGATATGGCGTCACTAGATAGAGTCGTGTTTACCGGGAATAACTCAGGTGCCTTGTGTTTACAGGTAAAGAATGGGGGATACGCAATGTTCTTGCAATATGCCATTCCAGGAATAATAGAAAAGATCTCTCTTTATTTTGGCTTCAAAGCGATACACTCAATAAAAATCAGGCAATAATTGCCTAGGTACATTCCCTTGTGGTTACGTGTGAGGGAGGTTGTGTACGTTTCATAGGCTTGTGTCCCTTCTTGTATACTCTTCAGTTAGGTACTAGGCGAGGTCTGCTTTTATAGGATGGGGCAGGGAGGTAACGAAGATATTTGGTTCTTACTCTATCTCTATGATCATGGAAGTTTTATCGTATTGGAGATGTTTGTCACACTTTAATGTTTTAGCGTGACTGTTTTATGGAGTTTACACGCCTGCATATTAATAATACTTGAGGGTTTTGATTTTTTTGTAGTGTGTTCTGTGTGTGGGTTTTGTATCCTTAACTTGATGGAAACTACGGGCTGTTGTTACGTGTGAAGTAGCCTTGCTTGTGGAGATTTTACAGTCATGCTAAGTAAATTTTCAGCT
>NZ_JAHLEX010000016.1 GCF_023476575.1 Anaplasma phagocytophilum
AGAAGTTTACACCACTCCTATCCCCTGACCTCTACCTATCCTACTACTACGACCTCCCGACGCATGAACATCTACATATTCTCCTTCCTCATTCTCGTTAGCAGTCCCCTCCATCGTACCTATAGCAGAAGCAGTTCCGATGCACCCAATAGCATCTATAGCCTTCATATCACTAGCACTCAAGGCATGCTCTTCTCTCAAATTTATACCATCATAGTTTCCAGATTCCTTACCACCATGAAATAACGAAGCCTCACCTTCACAACCTACCTCAGCATCCTGTCTCATATTCACACACGCGAAAGATATACAGAGAAGACCTAAAGTTGCAGTCACGAAAGCAAGCACGAAAACGGATTGTATACTCAAACTTACACCTAACAACCGTCCAATACTCTCAAAAGGTATAGCCTCACTTCCATGTTGCAGATATATGCCCAGGGCGTATAACACACAAAGGGCAGCACATGCAGCAAGAAAAACACCGAACATGAACATCGCCCCATTCAAATACCTGCTTACAGGCCTTACCTCAGTCTTCATCACACGCGATCCCCGACGACTTCTCCTCCTTTCCACACCTTCGCCCACGCCCCTTCTCTCAAGGAAACCTCTAAAATCTACGTAAGTATCCAGCGTACTGGACTGCATGATAAATTCAGTGAGATCCTTATACTGCGGATTATCCACAAAATCACGCAAGAACATTATCCGCTCAAATAACAGCAAAGCTATTTCCTTCGCATGAGCCATCACCTTATTCCTATCGGTATCCTGACGACACACCCCTTCGCATATGTTACTAACTATATTTGATAGCAGCATCCCACCTTCCACTGCTTCATCACTTAAGCGCCTAATTTCCTCCGCAAGCGCTTCATAGTCTACACCGAAACTACATCTCTGACGCATATGGTGACTCTCAAGAAGCAAATCAACAAGTTCCCTACCTTCAGCAGAGCTTAGCAGGCCATCCGACAACTTATGATAAGTGCCACCCATCTTCAACAACGCAAACGACGTCCTCCTATAAAAAGAATATCCAACCCTTCCACTATTAAAGAGCATAGCTCCCACATTGTCAGTAGTTATTCCAATTTCATTATTCAGCAACATACTGACCATTAACAGCTTTTCCGCACTTACCGCCGAGCTTCTCCTAATCTGAGCACTAACCTTACTGTTCACAATATGAGGCCATTCATCATCATTTTTCAACGATGCTAAGAGTGCAACACGACTAAATACAAGAGTTGCTTTAGATCCTGACCCACCACATAAGACACCCCTACGAATCTTGTAGTGCTTCGTCAAGTGAGGATTAAAATTGGATAACAAGCGAAGCTTCTCAGCCACGATTGCTACATAGTCAGGATCAAGAGGCTCATCTGTAGAAAGTAAACTCAGTAAATCATCACGATACTTAGTTATGCTCATACAAGTACGACTTGTGTATAGGGCGTACGCAACAGCAGTCAAGGAAGAATCTGACATTCTCGACATTGCCCTTAAAATCTCGTGAGAGCATGTTCTATACACCTCATCCCACTTTACAATGTGCTCCCCATTTACACTATGACGTAATACTGCGTCTATAAAGCTATACGAGTTCAGCACAGCTTCACGAAGAGCATATGCAGGTGAAGACGGCGATAGAAGGCTACGTAACACCGCATCTCTCTCCTGAGGCATAAAAGCGCAAATAGCGACCAAATAACGACACAGATCCTCTGAACCCTTTTTAGTAGCAATAGACCTCTTCAAGGCAGTTATGGCACAAGCCTCTCTCATACGTGGCACACCAATCTCGGCACCCGGCGTAGTTACATCGTAGGAATATCTCAGCCCATGAAAAGTAGGGTGTACCCTAAGGATATACTTTGGGGCCATTCCCTTGAAGAGCGCACGGATGATCGCCCTTACCACTACTTCATTAACTACCCTTACGTCACGTTGACCATCAGGACGCAATATCTCATTTGTAATCTCTTCAACTATTTTCCGCATTGTTTTGTTATCTCAATGATTAAAAAGGAACACAGACGACGCCACTAAGCGTATGCATCTGCCACACACTAAAATATATCGTACCACACACCACTGCGTCCTAGATAACATAAATTAATACTTGCGGTCAAGACAAGAGCTACAGCTTCGGCTATACATTGCTGTATAGTTTAGTATAGCACTATAAATACAACGTATAGTTTTATTTAAAACCTGAGTTTATACTCAGGGAATTGCCAGAGAAAATAGGTTTATTAAGTATAGGTTATATATAACTTTTAAAGAGAAATATTAGAAGTGTCGGCGTTATAATTTGCATACTATCCCGATCTTATAAAAGCATGAGAGCAACTTTAGAAAAGATAGAAAATTTCTCTACCAAATCTCAACATATCAGAGCGAACTCAACTCTATGTGATGGATATGCTGATTGTTAGATTGTAAACTCAATACCAATAGATTCATACAGAGTACTATCCTGTTTAAAATCAACTCCACTTAGGTGTGGAAAATTAGCCTCTATAAAAACACCTGCGTATAGCGACGTGATGCTACCTATTTTGTACTTAATTCCGAAATTAATACTACACGGAACCCCATTCCCTTTGTCTATAGAAATACGCGACCCTACACGGAAAGCAAGGCTTTCTAATAGCAGTATACCGTTCTTTTCCCAAAATAGCTCGGCATATGGAAGAGAATCGCGTTTTATCTTTTCTTTTGTTTCCTGGAAAGAGGCAAATTCAAGCTTAGTAACACGATAGGAATACCCAACTCCTGCTGCGAAATTTCCCAGTGATGGAGTCGAAATAACATAGCTGATTCCTGCCAATGCGGAGTAGTTTTTGTGTACAACATTTGCCTTATTTTCATGCTCATTTTTAGGTGTTGATGTTTCAGAAGTATCAGAGGAAGATTGTTTCTTTTTTGTTTTAAAAAGATGTAATAAATATTCACTCCCGTCTTTATATATACCGAAGCAAAACCTCAAATCTGCCTTTGTAGAGAATGAAGATGAATTAGTATGTGATATGCTACCACAATATGCACATTTGCTTGCAAGGCTGATAATAATCGCAAACTGAACGAGAGAATAGAAATGTTGTAATACTTTCATCCTTCATAACACATAGCATACGGTTTGTTACAATACTACGTTTTGTAACGCTCAACACAATACAATATGCCAGATTATCAAAATATACCAAGAGTACCATGTTTCTATAATTAATAATTTAATATTTTTTACTGGGAATTTTAGTTATTTCTTGCTAAGAATTACTGCTTTAACAACACATTTAAAATGCTTGCAGATGTAAATACAGTGGCATTCGTTGGTGTGTGTACTGTGGATGTTATTGTGCAAGTTCATATAGCAAATGGTATGCCATCTTTTCATATTGTGGGTATGCCCGATAAGGTTGTTGCAGAGTCACGTGAGCGAATAAGAGCTGCATTAACGTCTATCAAAGCTCCTTTACCGCTAAAACGTATTACGGTCAACTTATCTCCAGCGAGTCTATTTAAGGAAGGCAGCCATTATGATCTCCCCATAGTTATGGGCATACTTGCTGTTATGAAGATTATCAAAGAATCGGAAAAGCTTTCTTCCTACATAATGCTAGGGGAACTTTCATTGGATGGCAGCATCACAGCGGTAAAAGGAGTTCTTGCTGCAGCGGTATGTGCTAAAAATAGATCGAAAGGGATAATATGTCCGTATGGTAATGCCAGAGAGGCGTCTCTCATTGAGGGTTTAGAAGTGCTGGGGCCGCGGCATTTATCTAATCTTGTGCATTACTTTAGTAATAATCATTATTCTGCGAATACTGACTCTTCAGAATTTTATAATACCTCTGATAGTGGGGAAAAAGAATTTTATATTAAAAGTAAAACTTTAATAATGGATATGGGAGATGTATTAGGGCAAGAAATCGCAAAACGTGCAGCGCTAATAGCAGCGGCGGGAAGGCATAATTTGCTTATGATTGGGCCTCCTGGTACAGGAAAGTCTATGATCGCAAAAAGAATTTCCGGTATTTTACCTGATTTAACTCCCGAAGAGATAATTGCAATAAATGTTATTTCCAGCATTACTCAAAGTGGGATTGAGTATCTTATCACTTCGAGACCTTTTAGAGAGCCACACAGTTCTGCGTCTATGCCATCTATAGTAGGAGGAGGGATGCGCGCACACCCTGGTGAAATTACTTTGGCTCATAATGGTATTTTGTTTTTAGATGAATTGCCTGAGTTTTCCAAGAGTGTTTTAGAAGCTCTACGGCAGCCTTTAGAAGATAAAAGTGTTGTGATAGCACGAGCAAATTCACATATTACTTATCCAGCAAATTTTCAACTTGTTGCAGCAATGAATCCTTGTAAATGTGGGTATATCAATGATCAGAGTAGGAGATGCTCCAGGGCGCCAAAATGCGCAATAGAATATCAAAGGAGAATTTCCGGTCCAATATTGAGTAGGATAGACATTAAAGTGGAGATGGGAAATGTAAGCGTGTTTTCGAAAACAACAGGGAGCAAGAAAGAAAATTCATCAGAAATGAAAAGAAGGGTAGTTAGTGCAAGGCTTTTTCAAGAGCACAGGTATGGAGATGCTACGAAGAGAAATGCTTTTTTATCAGCACATGACGTTGAGTCTTTTGTAATACCGTATATGTGTAGCGATGCAAGGAGATTGCTTGAACAAGTTTTTGAAAAGAATCAACTCTCCAATAGAGATTCTGCTAAAATCTTAAAAGTAGCGAGGACTATTGCGGATTTGTCTTGTAGTGAAGAGATCTTGGAAGAACACGTTGCTGAGGCCATCAGCCTGTTTGGTCATAATATATTTTGTTTATAAACTTTGTTGCACTTGCCAATCTGCATATTTTCCTGATTGCTGTTCTTTGCTATCCTTGATAGTACAAGTTCTTTTTGTTTTAGGGAGATTTTGGAACCATTGTAAATTTAGGGCAGTGAATACGCATTTTTCTAGGTCGAGTTCTGTTTTTTGGTGAGCGTTATTCCTGAATTTTAATCAGGTTTTTTTTAATCTAAAAGGCTTGATTATTCATGGATAATTTGGCTTTTATACCTTAATATAAACGAGGGCGGTTTTTTAAAATGAAAGTAGTTTCTTAAAACAAAAGTGGTTTTTGATCTTATCAAGAAGTGCTTCTATTGAGAAGGAGCTTGTGCTGCTTCGTATTGTGTGTATTATATTCCCTAAAATCCATTCTAAATTATATGGAATAAGATAGTAATGCTGTGGTGCAAGTAGTTATAGAACTTGTATAAGATTGTGTTCTGCTATTTCTTTATCAAAAAGAAAGTACGTATATTTCTGCGTGTTAGACGTTAATTTTCATTGCATGAGGAAGAGGTGAGAATAGTAGTTGGAATTTCTGGCGCTTCGGGTGCTATTTATGGTGTACGTTTACTTCAGCATTTTAAAAATACAGATGTTGAAGTGCATCTAGTGATAAGTAATGCTGCAAAACTGACACTAATGCATGAATGTGCTGATATAATTACACTGAAAGAGTTAGAAGAAGACCTGTGCTATCAGTATCATAGTTGCGAGAATATAGGTGCGTCTATAGCAAGCGGATCATTTGCCACTGCAGGAATGATTGTTGCACCATGCTCCGTGAGAACCATGTCGGAAATCGCATCGGGCGCAGCATCGAATTTGCTAACTAGGGCTGCAGATGTAACCTTAAAAGAAAGAAGAAAGCTGGTGCTTATGCTGAGGGAAACTCCCTTTCATTTGGGGCATTTAAAAAACATGACTGCACTTACAGAAATCGGAGCCATTATCGCGCCACCTATACCATCTTTTTATCATAACCCTAAATCCATAATAGATATAGTAGACCATTCCGTTGCTAGGGTATTAAACATTTTTGGACTTTGGGATAAAGCAAAAGAATGGCAAGGGCTCAAGAAGTAAGTCTAAGGAATGAACATGTAATTCATTTGTAGAATATTATACTTTCAATCGCGGGAATATCTTACACATAGAATGTGGATCAGATGACCCATAGCTCTTGAAGTTTTGTCTTGATAGAAGCGTTTCGTAATAGCCAATCTAATAAAGGTTTGAGATTACTGTTGGCTCAAGGATCTAATGTGCTCTGGCTGCTATACAGATACCTAATGAGTATACAAATGCAATAATAGTAATATTGCTCTTTCTCCAGTAAAAAGATCACATTTGTGACTTCCCAATTGAGATCTAATATAGCTTTTTATATGATGTTAGGCATTTTAAAACCCTTGAGTTTGTACTGAAAAAGCTTAACAAGTTAGAAAAAGGGAGAAAGATATCTAGAAACCCAACCTCAAGACGCTAAAGATTAAATACTATCAATATTCAGAATGGCATCTAAAGTGTGAGTTTTTACATACAGGGTACCGTTATGTTACGTTTCAGAATTAATACCGCTCATTGGGTATATAACTTCTATAAGTATAGAACTCCTGTAGATATGGAATAATTCTGATTAGGTTTCCTACAAAAGATTACAACGAGGGTGCTTTTGGTATTATCTCGAGAACGGAAATATAATGTATCCTATCCATGGCATTACGATAGTAGGCAGTCGGTTTGAGATATGTTTTTCTTGACATAACTAGAGAATAATTTTACCCAAATCTATGAATTCTCGACACACAAATATATCGGACCGTAGTGATTTCTTCTGTCTTAGCTTTGATTAGGAATCTAAAAGATTATGTAAGTGCTTTAGGAGATCACCAGTACGCTTGTGTATAATCGCAGCTACATTAAAAATTTCACCTTCATCATAGTGCTTACCTATGACTTGTAATGACATAGGTAAGCCATGCTTTGTTAGGCCTGAGGGTATAGAGATGGCTGGAAGCCCCGCTAAGCTTGCAGGTACGGTAAAGACATCGCTATAGTACCTGTCCATCATTCCTAATTTTTCTTCCATTCCAATGAAATTTCTCGGGGTTGTTAAAGTCAGTATGCAATCTACTTTTTTAAAGGCTTCATCGAAGTCTTGCATAACTCTACGACGGACTCTTTGTGATTTATCGTAGTATGCATCATAGCACCCATAGGAGAGAGCATACGCTCCGATAAGAATTCTACGTTTGACTTCTTCTCCGAAATTCAAGCTTCTCGTCAGCTCGTACATATCCTCTATGCTTTCACCTTCTCTTCTAACTCCATACCTAACTCCATCGTAACGAGCCAGATTAGACGAAGCTTCAGATGATGCTATAACGTAGTATACAGGCAGTGCGTACTTCGTATGACTCAAGCTTATGTCTACAATCTCAGCTCCACAATCTTGCAAGTACTTTAAGTTTTCTGCCCACATTTCTGAGACGCATTCCCGTTCCTTGTTTTCAGGAATTGCATACTCCCCTGCAATCCCTATGCGCTTTCCTTTTATATCGTAACTTATATGTTTTAAGAAGTCTGGTGCATCCACCGGGGAAGAAGTTGAATCTTTTTTATCATGTCCACATATTGCCTGTAGCATTATAGCGGCATCTTCAACCGTGCGGGTAAGAACCCCTGCTTGATCTAACGAGCTTGCAAAAGCTATCATTCCCCAGCGAGAGCATCTCCCATAGGTGGGTTTTGCTCCTACTATGCCACATAAGGCAGCTGGTTGTCTTACAGATCCACCGGTATCACTACCAATAGCTGCTATGCATAGACGACCTGCCACGGCTGCACTAGATCCTCCTGATGACCCTCCAGGTATGAGATCTTCGCCATCGGGACCTTTCCATGGGTTTTTCACGGGTCCAAAGCAGCTGTAGCTACTAGCGGAGCCCATAGCAAATTCATCCATATTCAATTTCCCCATCATGCAAGCATTGTTGATCCAGAGGTTTTGAGAGACAGTAGACTCATAGCTGGGAACGAAATTCTTTAATATGTCAGAGCATGCGGTGGTCCGTACTCCTGCGGTACAAAATAGATCTTTTACCCCTATAGGCATGCCTGCTAACGGACTTATTTCTTCACCTTGAAGTAGTAGATTTTCTACCTTTCTTGCTTGCTCTAGTGCTATATCTTGCGTTTTTGTTACAAAGGCATTGAGATTCTCATTCTCCATCTTATTTATGTATGCTTCTACAAGCTCAGTAGGGGAAAATTCTTTTTTCTTGAGGCAATTATGTGCTTCCAGTATTGAAAGCTTTAATAGTTCCTTCTCCATATTTAGCAGGCCACAAAAATGCTCAATTGTGATGGGAGGTTAACACACTTTGAGAGCAAGGCAACCGATTTAGTCATGTAATATGCTTCAAGCTTTAGTTACTTAAGATTTATGCATAGCAAAACAATGCTGTGCCATTTCTATACTTTCCAGATATTTATACAAATTGTTCTAGTGTGGCAGTATTAAGACTTTCTAGTGAAGCGCAAGATTTTCTTATAATCCTATGCCGTTGAATAATTAACTGGATTTAATCTCAAAAGCCAACTCTCAGGTGGCTACATGTCAAATCTTTCAAGCATATATTGTAAGCTAGCATAATGTCTACCGCCAACGGTTTCTAATATTTTTTTGAGTCATTTTATGCGGTGTGGGGAAGAATTGGTGAATGCACTTGTGATTCTGTATTTTCCACTCTACCACTTGAAGTGCATAGAGTATTTTCGTACAATCCGCAGGAGTATATTGCAAAAAAATAATAAGAATGCTACTGAAGGGGAGCACTTAGGAAGAGTACAGGGGCGCAGATGTGTGCGCTGGGCATTTTAGAGATCAATTATTATTTGATGCTGTGCTCCGATATAGTTGCTGCTCTTATGCGTAGATAGTAGGTTTTACATATATGTTGCTTGTAGAGGCAATAGCTCTGATTTTGTGATTTTCGGCTATGAGAGTATGGTATGTATGCCACATTGGCCTAAGGTTTTGGAATTCAAACCTGAAGGTCTTACACTTGACAGAATGAGAGAAATTCTCTGTAGAATCGGGAATCCAGAAAATAAGCTCCCGCCAGTTGTTCACGTTGCTGGTACAAATGGCAAAGGATCTACCATGGCGTTTTTATCTAGCATATTACAGACAGCTGGGATGCGGGTTCACGTATATACTTCGCCGCATTTGCTTGAATTTAATGAAAGGATTGTTCTTAACGGGAATAAAATATCAGACAATCACTTACATGAGATTTTAGAAGAATGTCGCTCTAAGTGCGATGGGATAACGGTTACCTTTTTTGAGGCAACAACGGCGGCAGCGCTACTTGCTTTCTCACGGGTTAATGCAGACATAGTGTTATTAGAAGTAGGCATGGGTGGTAGGCTAGATGCTACGAATGTAGTTGTGCCTATCTTGAGCATTATTACTTCAATTTCCTATGATCACACTTGCTTTTTGGGGGATACTGTAGAACTAATAGCAGGGGAGAAAGCAGGAATTCTTAAGGAGGGGGTGAGTTGTATTTTAGCTCCTCAGAAGTACGATTCCGCTCGTAGGACGATAGAGTATCATGCAGCTGGAAATCATGCTCCAATATATCGAGGAGATATAGAATGGTCATGCAAAAAAGATGCTGATAGAATGATATTTTGTAGTTCTGAAGAGTATAGTTTTCCTCTTCCAGCGCTTCAAGGTGATCATCAAATAGATAACGCCGGCACAGCAATAGCTGCCTGCAGTGTGTTGTCAGGGAAGTTTGGATATAAAATAAGTCATGAAGACATAGAGGCGGGTTTGGAAAACGCTGTATGGCCTGCTAGGCTAGAAAGAATTACTTCAGGAGCCCTCTATAACATGTTGCCAAAGTGCTGGAAATTGTTTTTAGATGGTGCCCACAACGTTGCAGGGGCAGAAGCTTTGAGAGATTGGATAACTGCTTATATGGAGCATGAGGACGTTTATCTCATACTTGGAATGACTAAAGACAGGGATGGTAAGGCTTTTTTGGAGCCTTTAAAGCAACACATTAGGTTTTTATGTACTGTATGTGTTAAGGCTGAGTATCGTGCTCAGTCTGCTGAGGATATTTTAAAGTGTGCGCTCGAATTGGATATTCCTGCATCTGCTGAGGAGGATATTAGAGCGTCTATACAAAAGATTATTGATATTGGAGATAGGGGACGTAGCGCCACCATATTGGTTTGTGGTTCATTATTCCTTGCTGGTGATTTATTGAGAGAGAGTTTATGACGTTGAGAGAGAGTCTATGACGTTGCTAATAAAGGTGAGAGGTAGCGAGTATTTTTGTTCATATGCTCTTTGAATTTTCTACGTTATGCCTGTAAAAGCAAAGTTATGTGTATAAGTATTGGGAAGATTTTAGGTGTATGTGCTTTATTTATTACATGTTTTATCCATCTTTCCCTAAGATAAGGACTCATTTGATTTATATGCCGCAGTGCTCCGTTGGGTATAGTTATGGTTATTAGAATAGGTACAAGAGGAAGCCTTCTAGCCATGCAGCAGGCTAGAATAGTGAAAGCCGATATTGAAACCAATTATAGTGAGTTATCAACCCGTATAATTACCATAAAGACTTCTGGAGACATGAATACGAATGTGCCTCTTTATGATATCGGTGGTAAGGGTCTGTTTATAAAGGAGATCGAGGAAGCTCTTTTGGATAATATAATAGATGTAGCTGTGCATTCGTCTAAGGATGTTCCTAGCATATATTCCGAAGACCTAGATATTCCCTGTATTTTGCCTAGAGCCTCAGCTTTAGATGCTTTTTTATCATCTAAATACGACAGTATAGCTTCTCTACCATTGAATGCAAAAATCGGTACTTCTTCAGTGAGGAGAAAGGTGCAATTATTAGCGATAAGGCCAGATTTAGATATAATTCCCATGCGTGGCAATGTAGAAACAAGAATATCAAAAATGCAGATGGGTGAATGTGATGGTATTGTTTTGGCTGAAGCTGCCCTATGTAGGGTATCGAAAGATAATTTGATATCGGAAGTATTGCAGCCGGAAGTTATGTTGGGCGCAGTAGGTCAAGGAGCAATATGTGTCCAATGTCGCAGATATGACAGGAGTATACTTGAGATATTGAAGAAGTTAAACTGCCATAAGTCGTATACTACAGTATTAGCGGAGCGTAGCTTTATGAGGGCAGTAGATGGGTCTTGCAATACTCCCCTTGCTGCTATGGCAAAGTATATCGATATGGATATGATAACGATGAAGTGTATGTTAGCAAATGATGCCGGAAACATGGTATTTATAGAACGGGTTTTTGCGGAGCAAAATGCAGAAAGTGCAGGATATGAAATGGGGACATTGTTGAAAAATGAGTTACACCTTCACAGGTTATAAACTTCCTAAAGTTAGGGGAGTTTATAAAAGAAGCGTAAAAATGCGCAGCATAACTTGGGTAGGCGTAGGTGGTGTTGCACCATTGCTATTTAAGCCAAAGGACATAGATGATTTAGCGACCTTTTTAAGGAACACTTCATTAACAGTCAGTGCGATAGGTGCGGGGTCCAACATTATTGTCAGAGATGGTGTATTCAACAATGTTGTGGTAAGACTAGAGCGTGGGTTTTTAGATATGAGATGCGAAGACAACACTATTACTGTTGGATGTGGAGTATCTATATCCGAGCTTGCTGCATTTGCTAGAGAAAACTCCCTTTCTGGTTTTGAATTTTGTGTAGGTATGCCTGGAACAGTGGGGGGCGCGATAGCCACTAATGCACGTTGTTATGGGAAGGATATAGCGTCTATATTACATTCGGTTATTGCGGTAAATGAGTATGGAGAGATTTGTAGGCTGTACAAAGATGACATGCAGTATTCGCGTCGCAGTCATGCTCTAGAAGGCAGATGGGTTTTTGTAGAAGCGAAGTTTGTGGGTAATCCAGCTGAGTTGAGTACTATAAGAAATACAATGAGTGAATTGCTCATAAAACGCAACGCAACTCAGCCAATTTACTATGGAAAGTCTATTGGATATATCTTTCAAGATGTAGGTAATACGGAAGCCAAAACGCTTATAGAAGAAGCAGGATGTCGAGGGTTACAAGTTGGGTATGCTATTGTCTCTGAGAAGCACTGCAACTTTATAGAGAATATGGGAAGAGCTAGTGCGGCTGAAATAGAGGATTTAGGCAGCGAAGTAAAGCGTCTTGTAAAAGAAAAGACAGGAGTCGATCTAGAATGGAGCATTGAGTTTTTGGGTGCGCGAGTAGTGAAGTAAAAATTCCCGTGTGCAAGAGAAGAGAGATGATACCTATGTTCGCCCTTACTGAGGGTTTTAGAAAAGCATCACCTGATAAATATATGGGGATGTATCTTGTAAAAGGAACAAAAGCATAGATATTACAGGTGTATTCTTAACTTCTATCCTTTATTTATCCGTCATGTTTATTTTAATTATTATATTTTCATAGTGATTGCTTATAGAAAACTGTGCATGTGGTTATAAGCTGCATGCTGGACGGTCCGAGTTTTATTTGGGCTTTCTGTTAACCCAGAATTGCAAAATATTCCACTTGTGATTCTGGCATTTTTCTTTTGTCCGTAGGTCAGGTTTCTCGCCATTAACCTTATAGTTCCGGTTGTATATGTTGGGCATTTTTATAATAATTTAATACTTCTTACGCTATCCTTTGTCTCTCTAGGTTAATTTCTTAAACCAAATGGTCTGGCGCCTGACGCATCTGTAAGGCAGATTGCGTGCGCTAAGATAGGGTTTAGTGAGACGTGTTTTTTATTGAATAAAGGCCCCATCAATGTTGACAGAAGAAGAAAGTAGAAAGAGCAGCAATGCTCTGAAAGCCATTATCACAGGATGTTATGAGAATTTTGCGGAATCCCTGCAGGGAATTTCTGCCGAAGGACTTAATACTTCCGTTGATCTGCATGGCAGAACACTACTGCACTATGCAGCTACGTCTCGTCATGAAATATTCTATAACGTTCTGCTTGATAAGGGATGTGCCACTAATATTAGAGATGCTCACGGATTTACTCCAGAACAAGCACGTGCGGCAGCGGTGCGTGCTCGTACTCAGTGGTATGGAGCAGATATAAATGACCCAGGTGTATCTAGGCAGTGCATGACACAAGCCGTTAAGCAGTCTGCGAAAGAAGGTAGGATGTATGATGCTCTCTCTATATTAGACCTTGTACGTAACGACGATGCAAACATGCAGATCGATGAGGTAGGGCGTAGTGTTTTACATCTAGCATGTGTTGAAGGCAGTGATCCATCTTTCACTTCAGTCCTCATGATGAAGGGTTGTTCTTTAGGTATTAAGGATGTAGATGGTAATACGCCATTACATACAGCTGCGGCTTTAGTAGGCAAACACGCTCTAGGCAATCTTCAGGTTCTATGCGACAAAGCTTTTATAGCAGATGTTAATGCTCAGAGAAACGATGGAAATACTCCGCTGCATATTGCTACGGAGCGTATGGATCACGAGAAAATAGGTCAGCTTCTCTCGAGGTTTAGTGATATTGGCCTGGCAAATAATGCTGGTGACACCGTTTGCCACGTTGTTGCAAAGCTGTGGCCAAGGCGGGATGTTTTACCATACATTGAGAAAATGCAAGAAGCGGTGTCGTCAAATATTGAGGGCAATCGCGAGTGTGCAGAGGCACTAATATTCCCGGATCAAAAAGGGATAAGTGCAGTGCAGTATGTTATTAGAAGGCATATATCGGAGGCTGAGAAGATCTTCGCGGAGGCTCTTAACATTGCAGATAGAGCGTACAGCTCAGGTGCCCAAGAAGTAAAATCTCTCTTCACATGCCCCAATTCAGAAGATGCAACAACGCTGGTGCATTTTGTATCTTCTAATATGAGCCCAAATTTTGATTCTCTTGCGAAAAGAGTATTAGATGAAGCACGTTATAGGTGTGGAGAAGAACCTTTTACTAGTGTCGATGTTTTAGGTAATGCACCTATACATGCTGCAGCACAAAAAGCAACAGCGGAAGTTTTTGAGCAGGTGGTAAGAAGCACTCCTGAGTCGGTTGTAAATGCATTGGCGTTGAACGGCAAAGCGCCTATACATATGATAGTTGAGGATGAGCCAAGTTCTAAAGGCGCAAGCGCTAAATTGCAGATTTTGCTTGAAAACACTCGTAATATTCCATCAATGAATTTACCATCTCCAGTGACAGGTGAAACGCCTGTGGTAGCTGCGTATAAAAGAGGCAGCACTGATGATGTTAAGACGATGTTACTCTGTTATAGCATGGACGTAGATGCCCCGTCACATGATGGTACAACTATAATACACTGCGCAGCAAGGGATGGAAACTTAGAGATTCTGCAGCTTGCTCTTAACTCACGTACAATGAAGAAGGGTAGAGATTCTAAGTTTCCTGGTCCTACACAGGATGGTATTCCCACTCCAGGTGTATATGCGATTCGTGCAGCAAGTGGCCGAAGAATATCGCCAGCAGTACTTGACATGTTAATGGAATATGAGCCTAACCCGCAACATGTTGTGGTAGAGGCAGTAAGAAAAGGTGCAGTAGTTGCATTAGAGCATTTTATTACTACTGGAGTGGTTGATATAAATGAAAAGGTTACAACTCCTGAAGGAATAGAGACAACTATTACCGCTGAAGCGCTAAGGAATGGTCAATACGGTGTAGTAAAAGCGTTAATTAAAGCAGGTGCTGATATAGAAGCGTCTCCAGAACCAGCTCTTTCTTTAGGTATACAAGGAGGGTGCTTTCACGGGCGTAAAGCTGTAAGGCATTTAATGCGTGTTGCAGATGCAGGGGCGTCTATAAATACTCCTACCGGATCTATGAGCCCTTTAGCGGCTGCAGTTCAAGCGGCAAATGAGGGAAGTAACCTTCAAGAGGGTAATAAGATTGTAAATTTCCTTTTACAGAGGGGTGCAGATCTTGGGTCTACGGATAAAAGTGGAAACCCCGCCTTGCATCTAGCAACGGCTGCTGGCAACCAGGAGACAGCTAAATTGCTATTGAGCAAAGGGGCTCCAGCAACGCAGAGAGATGCTAATGGTAGGACGGCTTTACATATAGCAGCTGCCAATGGCGACGGTAAGCTATATAAGTTAATTGCGAAAAAATGTCCTGATAGCTGTCATCCGCTCTATTCTCATATGGGATATACGGCGTTACATGAAGCTTTATCTTCTCCTTGTGTTACAGAAAAATGCTTTTTACAGATGCTTAAAGAGTCTCAAAAGCATTTGTCACCATCATCTTTTAGAGACTTGCTTAATTCTCAGCTACTTGCAAGTGGCGATACGTTACTGCATATGGCTTCATCGCGTGGTTTCGGTAAAGCATGTAGAATACTAGTAAAGGCTGGGGTATCAGTATCAGTTGTGAATGTAGAGGGAAAAACACCGGTAGATGTTGCGGATCCATCATTGCATACTCGTCCGTGGTTTTTTGGAAAGTCTGTTGCCACAATGTTGGCTGAACGCGTTGAAATTCCCGCAGGGGGATTTCCTCCATATGTGCCACCTGAAGAAGCAGGCGATAGAACTCCTTCTTTAGGATCTATTTCAAGTTTTGAGAGTTCCTCTGAGCTATCATCCATGAGTAGTTGCTTAGATACGGTGTCTACAGAGAGCGTTGAAAGCAGATATTCTGTAGGATCTGAGGGGCAAGAAGATGATCCTGTCTACGAAGAAATTAAGGATTTAAAAAGAGGTACAGAAGTTGTTGAAAGTATATATTCAACTGTGGGGGCTGAGGGGCCGGGAATACCAGAAGGTGAAGGTCTGTATGCCACAGCAGGAGCTGCAGTAACTTCAGTTGTTGAAAGTATATATTCAACTGTGGGGGCTGAGGGGCAAGAAGATGATCCTGTCTACGAAGAAATTAAGGATTTAAAAAGAGGTAC